>NZ_JAPCJA010000045.1:0-41868 GCF_027707745.1 Aeromonas sp. QDB23 | reverse complement strand
TCTTGTCATTGAACACCTCAGGTCATGGTGGCGACTCTACCACCTAAAATGGTGTCCGGGATGATTAGACCACTACATTGAATCGCCATGCTGGAAAAGCTGCGTCACCACTACCGACGAGCCAAAACCATCACGCGCAATCATCAATGTAGAGGAATGGCCAGCCTGCTGGCCCGAGTGAAACACTTCATGGATACAGTGTCTCCTTTCCCGAGGAATGGCTATGCACAGCGAAGGTGTAGCGCTATTGGGATCTGTTATTTAGGACGCACTTCCGTGAAGAGCTGAGCTTTGAGGATGGGGGCCTATGTAGAAATGCCCGTCATAGTGACTCGACGGGCATTACACATTAGCAATAAAGGTATTTATCAGGCTTGCAGCCAGGTTTCGATGCTGCGCTGGATGCCAGCATCGTCCAGACCGAGCAGGGCATAGATCTCCTGCTGGGTACCCTGTTCCACGAAGCGATCCGGCAGGCCGAGGTTGAGCACCGGCTTGCACTGTTTGCTGCGCATCAGCAGCTCGTTCACTGCCGAACCGGCGCCGCCCATGATGGCGTTGTCTTCGATAGTGACGAAGTGATCGTGGCTGGCCGCCAGTGACAGCACCAGTGCCTCATCCATCGGTTTGACGAAGCGCATGTCCACCAGAGTGGCATCCAGTGCCTCTGCGGCCGCTTTCGCGTGGTGCAGCAGGGTACCAAAGGCCAGAATGGCGGTGTCTTTGCCCTCCCGCAGGATTCGTCCCTTGCCAAGCGCCAGCGCCTGCATCTCTGACGAGATGGGCGCATCGCTCAGGCTGCTGCCGCGCGGGTAGCGCACGGCGGCAGGGCCCTGATGAAGATAGCCGGTATAGAGCATCTGGCGGCATTCGTTCTCGTCGGAGGGCGTCATCACCACCATGTTGGGCACGGTGCGCAGGAAGCTGATGTCGAACGCCCCCTGATGGGTCGGGCCGTCGGCACCCACCAGACCGGCCCGGTCGATGGCGAATAGCACCGGCAGGTCTTGCAGCGCCACGTCGTGGATCACCTGATCGTAGGCGCGCTGCAGGAAGCTCGAATAGATGGCGACCACCGGCTTCTTGTCGGCGATGGCGAGACCGGCGGCGAACGTGACTGCATGTTGCTCGGCAATCGCCACATCGAAGTAGCGATCCGGATACTGCTGGCTGAATTTCACCAGCCCCGAGCCTTCGCGCATGGCGGGGGTGATACCGACCAGCTTCTCGTCTTTGGCGGCCATGTCGCACAGCCACTGGCCAAAGATGGCAGAGAAGGTCGGTTTGGCACCACTCGCCTTGGGTAGGGAGCACTCGTCCGGATTGAACTTGGGCACGGCGTGATAACCGATGGGGTCTTTCTCCGCCGGCTCGTAACCCTTGCCCTTCTTGGTCTTGACGTGCAGCAGTTGCGGGCCCTTGAGGTTGCGCATGTTGCGCAGGGTCTCGACCAGCGCCTCAATATCGTGACCGTCGATGGGGCCGATATAGTTGAAGCCAAACTCCTCGAACAGGGTGCCGGGCACCACCATCCCCTTGAGGTGCTCTTCGGCTCGCTTGGCCAGCTCCTTGACCGGCGGCAGACCTGCCAGCACCTTCTTGCCGCCTTCGCGGATGGTGGTGTAGAGCTTGCCGGACATGACCCGGGCCAGATGGTTGTTGAGCGCGCCGACATTCTCGGAGATGGACATCTCGTTGTCGTTGAGGATCACCAGCATGTCCTTGTGAACATCGCCGGCGTGGTTGAGCGCTTCAAACGCCATCCCTGCGGTAATGGCACCGTCACCGATCACCGCCACCACCTTGCGACCCAGCCCTTCGCTCTCGGCGGCGACCGCCATGCCGAGGGCGGCACCGATGGAGGTGCTGGAGTGGCCGACGGAGAGCACGTCGTACTCGCTCTCGCCACGCCAGGGGAAGGGGTGCAGGCCATCCTTCTGCCGGATGGTGTGGATCTGATCACGGCGCCCGGTCAGGATCTTGTGGGGATAGGCCTGATGGCCCACATCCCAGATCAACCGATCGAACGGGGTGTTGTAGACGTAGTGCAGGGCCACGGTCAGTTCGACCGTGCCGAGACCGGAGGCAAAGTGTCCGCTGGAGCGGCTGACAGAGCGCAGCAGATATTCGCGCAGCTCGTTGCACAGCACCGGCAGCCGATCTTTGGGCAAGGAACGCAGCTCGACCGGAGTGTCCGCGAGGGCCAGGTTGGGGAAATTGCTAATATCAACGCTCATATTGTTACTGTTATCCAGCGTTTAGTGGGTTCGCTCGATGATGTAATCGGCAAACGCTTCCAGAATGTCGGTATTGTAGGGCAAGGATTGCAGGGCTGTTAAGGCTTTCCCATGCAGTTCGCGAGCCAGCTCACGGGCATTTTCGAGTCCGAGCAGGGCCGGATAGGTACTTTTCTCCAGCGCCAGGTCAGAACCTTGCGGCTTGCCCAGGGTGGCGGTATCACCTGTGATGTCGAGGATGTCATCCTGCACCTGAAAGGCGAGGCCAATCGCGGCGGCATAGGTTTGCAGGGCAGCCAGCGTGGCGTCATCGACATCGGCTTTGCACAGGGCGCCGAGCGCCACGGCGCATTCAATCAGCGCACCGGTCTTGTGGCGGTGTACCTGCTCCAGCTCGGCGAGCGAGATCTGGCGCCCTTCGGCCTGCAGATCCAGCGCCTGACCGCCACACATACCAAGATAGCCGGAGGCGCGGGCGAGGGTACTCAGCATCCGCACCCGGTTGCCCAGTAGCGTAGCGGGCATCGGATGGTCTGCCAGAATGGAGAACGCCAGCGTCTGCAGGGCATCACCCGCCAAAATGGCTGTGCCTTCATCGAACGCCTTGTGGACGGTCGGCTGGCCGCGACGCAGGTCGTCGTTATCCATGGCGGGCAGGTCATCGTGCAGCAGGGAGTAGGCGTGGATGCACTCCACGGCAGCCGCAGGGCCATCCAGCAGTTCGCTCTTGACGCCCAGCATTTCGCCGACCGCGTAGACCAGAAACGGGCGCACCCGCTTGCCGCCCAGCAGCAGGCCATAACTCATGGCATCGCGCAGGCGCGGCGCCATGGCGGGCAAGGATTCAAGTTGTGCTGACAGACAGTCGTCAATACGCTGACGATGCAGACGGGAAAAATGGTCCAGCGCCACTCACTCCTCTCCTTGTTCTGGCTGGAAGGGGGCGAGCTGGTCACTGCCATCGGCTTGACTGAGCAGGATCTGGATCTTCTGTTCGGCCAGTTCCAGCTTCTGCTGACCGGCCCGTACCAGATGAACGCCTTGCTCGAACTGCTTGAGCGCCTCTTCCAGGGGTAGGGAACCTTGTTCCAGCTGATGAACGATGGTTTCCAGCTCTTCCAGAGTGGCATCAAAACTCAGGCGGTCGATTTTTTTACTGGCCATGTCCATCCTCGGGGATTGAAAAAAACGGCTTATATTAACATCGACCGTCCACAGGGGGGAGGCAGAAAAGCACTGCCCCCTCAAACTCTCGCTAAACTGGCCGATAATGAGCCATCATTCTCAGTAGATGCATGCTTGCCGCATGGGTCGCAATAGCAGAAAATTCAACAAACTATAAATAGACATAAGAACCGGTGACAGGAGTAGGGACGTGGATCTAGGCAGTCTTATAGGGATAGTGCTGGGTTTCGGGGTGGTGGTGTACGGCATGCTGCTGGGTGGGCCCATGAGCATGTACGTGGATATGCCATCGGTCTACATCACCATATTGGGTTCCATCTTCATCGCCATGATGAAGTTCAACATTGGCCAGTTCCTGATGGCATTCAAGGTGGCGGGTAAAGCCTTTATGTACAAGGGCGACAAACTTGAAGACCTGATCACCAAAGCAGTTGAACTGGCTGACGCGGCTCGCAAAGGGGGCTTTCTGGCACTGGAGGCTGCAGAGATCCCCAATCCATTTATGAAAAAAGGGATCGACATGCTGGTGGATGGTCACGATGCCGATGTGGTGCGTGCCGTGATGGAAAAGGATATTGACCTGACTGCCGAGCGTCATGTCATTGCCATCAAGGTTTTCCGTACCCTTGGGGATCTGGGCCCGGCCATGGGGATGATAGGTACGCTGGTGGGCTTGGTGGCCATGTTGGCCAACATGAGTGACCCCAAGTCGATCGGTCCGGCGATGGCGGTGGCCTTGCTCACCACCCTCTACGGTGCGATTGAGGCCAACATGATAGCGATTCCCATCGCCGACAAGCTGGAGCTGCGCAGCGGGGAGGAGAAACTCAGTCGTACCCTGATCCTCGATGCGATTATGGGGATTCAGGATGGTCAGAATCCGCGGGTGATCCAGTCCATGCTGCAGAACTATCTGAACCAGTCCAAACGTAATACCGGCACCGAATAGGGGGCGCTATGTCTGATTGCAAGTGCCCGCCACCAGGGCTGCCCGGTTATATGGGCACCTTTGCTGACCTGATGTCGCTGCTCATGTGCTTCTTCGTGTTGCTGCTCTCTTTTGCCGAGATGGATGTGCAGAAGTTCAAGCAGATAGCCGGTTCCATGGACAAGGCATTCGGGGTACAGAACATCCTCGAGGTGAAAGATATTCCCAAGGGAACCTCGGTGATTGCCCAGGAGTTCAGGCCCGGTCGCCCTGAGCCCACGCCCATTGATACAGTGATGCAGCAGACCATCGATATGACCCAGACCGAGCTGGAATTTCTGCCCGGCGAGTCGGATCAGGCCGGTGGTCAGGACAAGAGTGATGGTAAGCAGACGGGGGGCGATACCGCTCAGGATGCACAGAAGGCGCAGCAGCAGTCCAATACCCTGGCCAAAGCCCTTGCCGAGCAGATGAAAGATCAGATCCAGGATGGCGCTATCGAGATCGAGGCGCTGGGCCAGCAGATCATTATTCGGATCAGGGAAAAAGCGTCGTTCCCGGCCGGTTCGGCGTTTCTGCAGCCCCAGTTCTGGCCAGTCATTCGCAAGGTGGCGACCCTGCTTAAGGATGTGCCGGGGGAAATCACCATTTCCGGTCACACCGACAACGTGGCGACCGAAGATGAGCTGTTCCAGTCCAACTGGGAGCTGTCATCGCAACGGGCGGTGGCGGTGGCGCACCAGATGATCAAGGTCCCCGGTTTTGATCCGGGGCGGCTGGTGGTGCAGGGCATGGCGGATTCCCAGCCACTGGTGCCCAACACCACTCCGGAAAATCGTCGGATGAACCGGCGGGTGGAGATCGCCATCATGCAGGGCAAACCGACCGTATCGGCGCCCATTTCAGTGCCGGAAGGGAAGTAGGCGAGAGTAATGACGATGCCGCAAGTGGGATCTGCATCAGGGGGCTGACGTGGATTTTGTGTTGGCTTCATATTAAGATGCCTCATCCGAACCGATTGCTGCGGCCTCCTTGCAGATAGCCGCAGCTTCTATTTTCAAGCAACCCAGGTTTCGACTATGAATCATACTCCGATGACTGTTCGCGGCGCTGAGAAGCTGCGCGAAGAGCTCGATTATCTCAAGACCGAGCTTCGTCCCCAGATTATCGAAGCGATTGCCGATGCCCGTGAGCACGGCGATCTGAAGGAAAACGCCGAATACCATGCCGCTCGCGAGCAGCAGGGGTTCTGTGAGGGCCGCATCCAGGAGATTGAAGCCAAGCTCTCCAATGCCCAGGTGATCGACGTCACCAAGATGACCAACAACGGCCGTGTGATTTTTGGCGCGACCGTTACTCTGCTCAAGAGCGAGACAGAGGAAGAGGTGGTCTACCGCATCGTGGGTGACGATGAGGCTGATATCAAACAGAACCTCATCTCCGTCAACTCACCCATTGCTCGTGCCCTGATTGGCAAGGAAGTGGACGATGTCGCTATCGTCAAGACGCCGGGCGGTGATGTGGAGTACGAAGTGCTGGAAGTCGCTTATATCTAAGCGAATGCCACAGAGGATGAAACAGGGGGGCTGGCGCTCCCCTGTTTGTCTTTATCGGTATCACGACTGATCAGGACAGATACGCCTCGGTAAAGGCGTCCTGATGACGCTGGAACAGCCAGTGGCGCAGCCGTTCTATGTTGCTCTCGCTCATCTGAAAGCTTAGCGCCCAGGTGGCATGATCTGCATTGATCTTGATTCGCCTTACCAGTCGTCCCTGCAGTGGAAAAGGGGCCTCTTGCTCGATGCAGAGCTCGCCGTTGATGGGCGTATCGGCCACCATGTCGATGGGCAAATTTTCCACGATAAGGCCATTGAGGGAGAGGCTGAGTACCTGAAACAGGCCCAGTTCGCTGCAAAGCTTGGCTTTTTGGGTGAGACGCCAGGCGCGCGGTTGCGCAAACCCCAGCTCCCTGATGACCGGTGCAGATAGCCGAGGTTCGACAAAGCCGTCTTCCCCTTGGGTAAACGTCAGAGGAAAACGCAGCTGATGGCCTGCGAAGCGGGCTTCGAGTACAAGGTGTTCGGCTTTTTGCAGCAAGCCAAGCATGGGGGCGTCGAGGTGACCACTCAGAACATGGGTGTCCTGATTGCTCCCCAAGTCCCGCAGCATGGCCAGCTCATCGTCGGTCAGAATGGGATGGTGAGCCACAATGCGTGTCCGGAAGTATTCATCGCAGGTTAAGGGCTTTGCGACTACTTTGGCAAGCGACTCGGGAAGAAGTGGAATAAGGAAAGAGCGATGCTCTTTCCTTTTACTTGCGGGGCAGCTGGATTTTGGGTTCGTTGGCTTGACGATAAATGGTCAGCACATGACCCATGCTTTGCACCTTGATTGAACCGGTTTCACGGACGATAGCATCCATAACCAGTTGTTTCATTTCGCGATCTTCAGAGGCAACCTTAACCTTGATCAGCTCGTGATGGTTCAGTGCCAGATCGATCTCGGCCAGTACACCTTCGGTCAGACCATGCTGACCCAGCAGGACGACCGGCTTGAGGCTATGGGCAAGGCCCTTGAGGTACTGTTTCTGTTTATTGTTGAGAATCATCGCAATTTCTTCATAAGTCAGGGTTGAAAGGGGCGTATTCTACCCCCACTTAGCCCTTAATACTAATAACCCTTGTGGTTTTTTAAAGTCGATTATCATGACCCAGAAAAAACGTTCCCCCAGTTCAACTCGCTGGTTAAAAGAACATTTCGACGATCAATACGTCAAAAAAGCCCAGAAAATGGGCCTGCGTTCTCGTGCTGTTTTCAAAATTGACGAGATCCAGGGCAAGGATCGCTTGCTGAAAAATGGCATGACCGTAGTGGATTTGGGGGCAGCCCCCGGTGGTTGGTCCCAGTTCGCGGTTGAACAGGTTGGTGATTCGGGTCGCGTCATCGCATGTGACATTTTGCCGATGGATCCCATTGCTGGTGTCGATTTCCTGCAAGGGGACTTTCGGGAGGAAACTGTGCTTGGCGCCTTGCTGGAGCGAGTGGGTCCTGACAAGGTCGATGTCGTGATGTCTGATATGGCGCCCAACATGAGCGGTACCCAGCAGGTGGATCAGGCTCGCGCCATGTATCTGGTCGAGCTGGCGCTGGACATGTGCAATCAGGTATTGCGCAGTGACGGCAGTTTCGTGGTGAAGGTGTTTCAGGGAGAGGGCTTTGATGCCTATCTCAATGAAATTCGTAAACTTTTCTCCGCCGTCAAAATTCGTAAACCAGACTCATCCCGCGCCAGATCACGGGAAGTCTACATTGTGGCTACCGGTTTTAAACTGTAGTACCCTAACCTTCATCGTTAACTGTCAGTCTGCGAGGTTACTGATTTGAGTGACATGGCGAAAAACTTAATCCTGTGGCTGGTCATCGCCGTCGTTTTGATGTCGGTGTTCAATAGCTTCAGCCCCAGCGATACCACCAGTCGCCAGCTGGACTATTCCAGCTTCGTTAAAGAGGTGACCCAAGAGCAGATCCGTGAAGTGCGGATGGACGGTAAGGTCATTAATGGCGTCAAGCGTACTGGTGAACGATTCACCACCATTATCCCTGCGCCGGATCCCCAGCTGCTCAACGACATGCTCAATCACAATGTCAAAGTGATGGGCGAGAAGCCGGAAGAGCCGTCTCTGTTGACCTCTATCTTTATCTCCTGGTTCCCGATGCTGTTGCTGATCGGTGTCTGGGTCTTCTTCATGCGTCAGATGCAGGGCGGCGGTGGCAAAGGTGCCATGTCGTTTGGCAAGAGCAAGGCTCGCCTGATGAGCGAAGATCAGATCAAGACCACCTTTGCTGACGTTGCAGGTTGCGATGAAGCCAAGGAAGAGGTGAAGGAGCTGGTCGACTATCTGCGCGACCCGAGCAAATTCCAGAAACTGGGTGGCAAGATCCCGACCGGTGTGCTGCTGGTTGGTCCTCCCGGTACCGGTAAAACCCTGCTGGCCAAGGCCATTGCGGGCGAGGCCAAGGTGCCGTTCTTCACCATCTCAGGTTCCGATTTCGTGGAGATGTTTGTCGGTGTCGGTGCCTCCCGGGTGCGTGACATGTTCGAACAGGCCAAGAAATCCTCCCCCTGCATCATCTTCATCGATGAAATTGATGCGGTCGGTCGCCAGCGTGGCGCCGGTCTGGGCGGTGGTCACGATGAACGTGAGCAGACCCTTAACCAGATGCTGGTCGAGATGGATGGTTTCGAAGGCAATGAAGGCATCATCGTCATCGCTGCCACCAACCGTCCTGACGTACTGGATCCGGCATTGCTGCGTCCGGGCCGTTTCGACCGTCAGGTGGTGGTCGGTCTGCCGGATGTCCGTGGTCGTGAGCAGATCCTGAAAGTGCATATGCGCAAAGTTCCGTTGGCGGATGACGTCAATCCGGCGCTGATTGCCCGTGGTACACCCGGTTTCTCCGGTGCGGATTTGGCCAACCTGGTCAACGAAGCTGCCCTCTTCTCTGCCCGTGAGAGCCGCCGAGTGGTCTCCATGGCCGAGTTCGAGAAGGCCAAGGACAAGATCATGATGGGTGCGGAACGTCGCTCCATGGTGATGAAAGAGTCCGAGAAAGAGATGACTGCGTATCACGAAGCCGGTCACGCCATCATTGGTCGTCTGGTTCCGGATCATGACCCGGTGTACAAGGTCTCCATCATTCCGCGCGGTCGTGCGCTGGGTGTGACCATGTATCTGCCGGAGCAGGATCGCTGGAGCCACTCCAAACAGCATCTGGAGTCAATGATCTCCAGCCTGTATGGTGGTCGTCTGGCAGAAGAGCTGATCTACGGTGCCGAGAAGGTTTCTACTGGCGCTTCCAACGACATCGAGCGGGCAACTGAAATTGCACGCAAGATGGTGACCCAGTGGGGTATGTCCGAGCGTCTCGGCCCAATGCTCTACGCGGAAGAAGATGGTGAAGTGTTCCTCGGTCGCAGCATGGCCAAGGCCAAGCACATGTCCGACGATACCGCTCGCGTCATCGATGCCGAGGTCAAGCAGGTCATCGACCGCAACTACGCCCGTTCCAAGCAGATCCTGCTGGATAACATGGACGTGTTGCACAGCATGAAAGATGCGCTGATGAAGTACGAGACCATCGACGCCAAGCAGATCGATGATCTGATGGCGCGCCGCGAGGTTCGTGCTCCGAGCAACTGGCATGACGAGCACGGTGATACCCCGCAAGGCGGTTCCACTGTGGCTGCCGAGGCCAAGCCGGTCGATGAGGCTGCATCGGTGGCGGATGTTACTATCGACAAAGCCAACGACGCTCCGGCCAAATAATCGTGACTCTCCAAACCCCGGGCTTGCCCGGGGTTTTTCTTTATCAGATGGACGTGAAAATGCAGTTAATTAGCAAGGGGCTCAGCCTCTCCCTCGATCGTCCCCATGTGATGGGGATCCTCAATGTGACGCCTGACTCCTTCTCCGATGGCGGCAATTTCAACCAGTTTGAACGGGCGATGGCCCATGCGCGGCAGATGGTCTCTGACGGTGCGACCCTCATTGACATCGGTGGCGAGTCAACCCGCCCTGGTGCGCCCGATGTGAGTGAGCAGGAGGAGCTGGACAGGGTCATTCCTGTCGTGGAACAGATTGTCCGTGAGCTGGATGTGATGATCTCCCTCGATACCTCCAAAGCGGCGGTGATGCGGGAGGGTTGCAAGGTCGGCGCCCATCTGATCAACGATGTGCGTGCGTTGCAAGAGCAGGGAGCACTGCAGGCAGCTGCCGAGGCTGCTGTCCCTGTTTGCCTGATGCATATGCAGGGACAGCCGCGAACCATGCAGGTCGAGCCCCACTATGACGATCTGATCGGAGAGGTGCGCGCCTTTTTTGATGAGCGCATTGCGGCTTGTCTGGCCGCCGGGATCCGGCGCGAAGATCTGTTGCTGGATCCGGGATATGGCTTTGGCAAGACCCTTGCGCACAACTATCAGCTGTTGGCGGCTCAAAAGGAACTGCTTGATTATGGCTTGCCGCTATTGGTGGGTATGTCGCGAAAGTCTATGATAGGCAACCTGCTGGGCCGTCCGGTGGATGAGCGTCTGGCGGGCAGTCTGGCATGCGCCCTTATCGGCATGCAGCATGGGGCTCGCATCATCAGGGTTCACGATGTACGGGAGACCATGGACGCATTGCGCGTCGGTTGGCTGGCAATGACGGGACAAGATTTTATTTCCAGATAATAAAGAGAACAGACAATGGCAAGAAAGTATTTCGGTACCGATGGTGTGCGCGGCAAGGTTGGCGAATTCCCGATCACTCCTGATTTCGTGATGAAATTAGGTTGGGCTGCCGGCAAGGTGCTCTCCAAGAAGGGCACCAAAAAGGTGTTGATTGGTAAAGATACCCGCATCTCTGGCTATATGCTGGAGTCTGCGTTGGAAGCGGGGCTCTCCGCGGCAGGCCTTAAAGCCATTCTGATGGGGCCGATGCCAACACCGGCGGTTGCTTATCTGACTCGCACCTTCCGTGCCGAAGCCGGTATCGTCATCAGCGCTTCCCACAACCCCTTCTATGACAACGGCATCAAGTTCTTCTCCGCCGATGGCACCAAGCTGCCCGATGATGTCGAGCTGGCTATCGAAGCCGAGCTGGATCACGAGCTCAAGTGTGTCGAGTCTGCCGAACTTGGCAAAGCGGTGCGTATTGATGATGCCGCCGGTCGCTATATCGAATTCTGCAAGAGCACCTTCCCCTCCCACATGAATCTGGACGGGGTGAAGATGGTGGTCGACTGCGGCCACGGTGCCACTTATCACATCGCCCCGTCGGTTTTCCGCGAGCTGGGTGCCGACGTGATCACCATGGGCTGTGCCCCGGATGGTCTCAACATCAACGATGGTGTCGGTTCGACTGCACCTGAAGCGCTGGTTGCCAAGGTGCTGGAGTGCAAGGCTGATCTGGGGGTTGCCTTTGATGGTGATGGCGACCGTCTGATCATGGTCGACCATACCGGCTATCTTATCGACGGTGACGAAGTGCTCTATATCATCGCGCGCGATGCCCTGCGCAATGGTCGCCTCAAAGGCGGTGTCGTCGGCACCCTGATGGCCAACATGGGCCTGGAGCTGGCACTGCAGACCCTGGGCATTCCGTTTGCCCGTGCCAAGGTGGGTGACCGCTACGTGCTGGAGATGATGGAAGAGAAGGGCTGGCGCATCGGTGGCGAGAACTCCGGCCACATTATCTGTCTGGATCAGACCACCACGGGTGATGGCATCGTGGCCGCCTTGCAGGTGCTTACCGCCATGCGCAGTGCCGAGATGCCGCTGGCCAAGCTGCGCTCCGGCATGAGCAAGTTCCCGCAGGTGCTGGTCAATGTTCGCTTTGCCGAAGGCAAGGATCCGCTGGCTGCTGATGCGGTCATGGATGAGGTTGCCAAGGTGGAACAGGAGCTGGCTGGTCGTGGTCGCGTGCTGTTGCGTAAATCCGGTACCGAACCGCTGATCCGGGTCATGGTCGAAGGTGAGCATGAACAGCAGGTGCGTGACATGGCTCAACGCATCGCCAAACAGGTAGAGTCGGCGTTTTAATGAACAACCAGGGCGGCTTTTTAGCCGCCCTGGTTGTATCTTGTTCAAACGGTTCGAAAATTTAAAAATAGCACTTGTCAGCTGAGCATCCTCTGGATATTATCAGCCCCGCTTTCGCAAGGGAGTTGCCGATGGGACATCGCAAGCCGTTTGTAGCAGCCAACTGGAAGTTGCACGGTAGTAGGTCGCAGTTAGAGCAGTTTACAAGTCAGTGTCTGAACGGCGTTGACGGAAAAGTAGATGTGGTTCTCTGTCCTTCCCATGTGCATCTCGACTTTACCGCTTTACTGCTCAACGAGCAGAAAGTAATAAAGTTGGGGGCTCAGAATGTGAGTCAGCACGACACTGGCGCTTACACAGGAGAAATCTCGTGTCAGATGCTGGTTGAGGCAGGGTGTCGTTACGTATTGGTAGGGCACTCCGAGCGCAGGCGTCTCTTTGGTGAGACCAGTTTTATCGTCGCAGAGAAGTTTGCGGCAGCCAGAGCGGCAGGCTTGATTCCCATCCTCTGTTTAGGTGAGTCAGGTGCAGCGAGGCAGGCGAGAAGAGCCTTCGAGGTGATCGCCGAAGAACTGGATATCGTCATAGAGAAAAATGGCGCGATGGCTTTCGATAATGCTATCATCGCCTACGAGCCGATTTGGGCTGTAGGTACAGGTAAATGCGCCACACCCGAGCAGGCACAAGAGGTTCATTCCTTTATACGTGGTCGCTTGGCGGAGGATACTCCGGTAATAGGTGAGAAAGTTAGAATCATCTATGGTGGGAGCGTAACGCCGACCAATGCGAGAGATTTGTTTGCCCAGCCCGACATTGATGGCGGCCTGATTGGCGGAGCAAGCCTCGATAGCGATGCGTTTTTAGGAATTGTTGAAGCGGCAAAGGGTGCAAGTTAAATGTACGAGATTCTTTTAGTCGTTTATCTGTTGGTGTCACTGGCTCTGATTGGTCTGGTGATGATTCAGCAAGGTAAAGGGGCTGATATGGGCGCCTCCTTCGGCGCAGGGGCATCGAACACAGTATTCGGCTCCGGTGGTTCAGGCAGTTTCCTGACCCGAACAACAGCAATTTTGGCTACTCTGTTTTTCGTTATCAGCCTGGTGCTCGGATCTATGTCCAGCAACAAGGTAAAACAGGGTAGTGAGTGGGAGAATCTGCAACAAACCCAACAGGTTGAGCAGACCAAAGCGCCAGTAAACAAAGATACTGACGTTCCCCAGTAAATGAGTTTTGCCGTGGTGGTGGAATTGGTAGACACGCTATCTTGAGGGGGTAGTGCTCTAGGGTGTGCGGGTTCGAGTCCCGCCCACGGCACCAATTAAGTAGTGAGCTCGGGTAACCGAGTGTATTATAGTCAGTCACTCTTGTGTGAATAGATTGAACTGGCTATAATCTCGCACGATTTCGGACGCGGGGTGGAGCAGCATGGTAGCTCGTCGGGCTCATAACCCGAAGGTCGTCGGTTCAAATCCGGCCCCCGCAACCAAATTTCACGCATTTCCTACGCTCAGGAAGGCGGTCGCTGCGAGGCGACAATCAGGGTAAAGCGCCAAGCCCCGATTTGACATCGGGGCTTTTTGTTATGTGCAATTTACTCTGTATCGATCTCTATCTGGGCTTTATGCCCTTTTTTTGTTTTTCGGAGGGTGACTTTGGCTACGTTGGAACAACGTTTGACCGATCTGCTCGAGGCTCCGGTCGTTGCCTTGGGTTTTGAACTTTGGGGTATTGAGTTTATCCGTGCGGGTAAACACTCCACCTTGCGTGTCTATATCGACGGCGAGCAGGGTGTGACTGTCGAGAACTGTGCTGAGGTCAGCCATCAGGTTGGCGCCATCATGGACGTCGAAGATCCCATCACCGAGGAGTACTACCTCGAGGTGTCCTCCCCCGGCATGGATCGTCCGCTGTTCAAGGTTGCCCATTTCGAAAAATACGTTGGCCAAGAGGCGGCGGTAACGCTTCGCATGGCAACAAATAACCGCCGCAAGTTCAAAGGCGTAATCAAAGCTGTGCAAGGCGACATGATCACCCTGACAGTAGATGGTAAGGACGACGTGTTGGCTTTCACCAATATCCAAAAAGCGAACATAGTGCCGAACTTTGGTTAACGAGGCTATCGGATATGAATAAAGAGATTTTGCTGGTCGTTGACGCAGTATCCAACGAGAAGGCGGTACCCCGCGAGAAGATTTTCCAGGCTCTGGAAACCGCGCTGGCGACTGCGACCAAGAAGAAATATGAAGGCGAGATTGAAGTTCGGGTCGAGATCGATCGCAAGACCGGTGACTACGACACTTATCGTCGCTGGGTCGTCATTGCGGATCAAGCCGCGATGGAGAACCCTTACGCTGAAATCACCCTGGAAGCGGCGCAGATTGATCAGCCGGAAATCCAGATCGGTGAGTATGTTGAAGACCAGATCGACTCTGTGACTTTCGACCGTATCACTACCCAGACCGCCAAGCAGGTTATCGTGCAGAAAGTGCGCGAAGCCGAGCGTTCACAAGTAGTTGATCAGTTTAAAGATAAAGAAGGCACCATCATTAGTGGTGTGGTCAAGAAGAGCAACCGCGACAACGTCATCCTGGATCTGGGCAGCAATGCTGAAGCCGTGATCTTCCGTGATGACATGCTGCCGCGTGAAACCTTCCGTCCGGGCGACCGTGTCCGTGGCCTGCTCTACGCAGTTCGTCCGGAAGCCCGTGGTTCCCAGCTGTTTGTCAGCCGTTCCAGCCCGGACTTCCTGAAAGAGCTGTTCCGTATCGAAGTACCGGAAATCGGTGAAGAGATGATCGAAATCATGGGCGCCGCCCGTGATCCGGGTTCCCGCGCCAAGATCGCGGTGAAGACCAACGATCGTCGTATCGACCCGATCGGTGCCTGTATCGGTATGCGTGGTGCCCGTGTGCAAGCTGTCTCCGCCGAGCTGAGCGGTGAGCGTGCCGACATCGTGCTGTACGATGACAACCCGGCCCAGTACGTGATCAATGCCATGGCACCTGCCGATGTGGCCTCCATCATCGTTGATGAAGACAACCACACCATGGATATCGCCGTGGAAGCTGCCAACCTGGCGCAAGCCATCGGTCGCAATGGTCAGAACGTGCGTCTGGCCTCCCAGCTGACCGGTTGGGAGCTGAACGTGATGACCGTTGAGGACATGCGTGCCAAGCACCAGGCCGAAAACGACCGCATCATGAACCTGTTCACCAGCACCCTGGACATCGACGACGATTTCGCCGGTCTGCTGATGGAAGAGGGCTTCTCTACTCTGGAAGAGATCGCCTTTGTTCCGGTCAACGAGCTGCTGGCTATCGACGGTCTGGATGAAGACATGGTCGAAGAGCTGCGCAAGCGCGCCAAAGATGCCCTGACCACCAAGGCGCTGGCCAAAGAAGAGTCTTTCGATGGCGTCGAGCCGTCCGAAGAGCTGCTCAATCTGAACGGTCTGAGCCGCGAACTGGCTTACGCTCTGGCGGGCCGTGGCGTGGGCACCCTGGAAGATTTGGCTGAGCAAGGTATCGATGACCTTGCTGATATTGAAGGGCTGACTGCCGAGAAGGCAGGTGAGCTCATTATGGCTGCTCGCAATATCTGTTGGTTCGGAGAAGAGCAGTCCGAGTAAGATCAAACGGAGGAAAATGAATGGCAGAAGTATCAGTCAAACAACTTGCCACTGACATCGACACACCGGTTGATCGTCTTCTCCAGCAGTTTGTCGATGCCGGTATCAGCAAGAGCAAGGCCGACGACATGGTTAGCGAGTCTGAGAAACAGGCTCTGCTGGCACACCTGAAGAAACAGCATGGAGGTGACGAGGTCGCCGCTCCTGCCCGCATGACCTTGCAGCGCAAGACCAAGAGCACCATCAGTGTTCAGGGGACTGGCGGCAAGAACAAGGAAGTGCAGGTAGAAGTGCGCAAGTCTCGCACCTATGTAAGACGCTCGGCGCTGGAAGATGAACAGCGTCAGGCGGAAGCCGAGGAAACAGCGCGTTTGGAAGCAGAAGAAAAAGCTCGTCGTGAGGCCGAAGACAAGGCTCGCCTCGACGCTGAAGAGAAGGCTCGCCGTGAGGCTGAGCAAGCTCGTCGTGAAGCTGAGGAAAAGGCGCGGATCGAGGCACAATCAAAGGCTCGACAGGCTCCACAGCCCGCCAAAGCAGCCAGTAGCACAGCTCAGCAAGAGGCAGAAAAGATGGCCAAGCGCGAAGCAGAAGAACTGAAGCGCCAACAGGAACAAACAGCTTTGCAAAAAGCTGAAGAACTCGCCGCGAAGAAAGCCGAAGAGGCTCGTCTCATGGCGGAACAGAACTCGGCCCGTTGGGCTGAAGAAGAGGCCGCTCGCGCCAAAGAGAGCAGCGACTACCACCTGACCACCAACAAGCATGCGCAAGCCGCAGAAGACGAGTTGGATCGGAAGGAAGAGACCAGTCGTCGTACCGCTGCCGCAGCGGTCAAAGCCCCGAAAAAGGCCGGTCGTCGTGAAGATGACCGCGACTCTCGCAACCCGCGTGCCCGTAAAGGCAAGCGTGGCAAGGTCGCCATGCCGAACGCCATGAAGCACGGCTTCAACAAGCCGGCTGCCGTGGTGAACCGCGACGTCGTCATCGGCGAAACCATCACTGTGGCCGAGCTGGCCAACAAGATGGCTGTCAAGGGCGTTGAAGTCATCAAGGCGATGATGAAGATGGGTGCCATGGCCACCATCAACCAGGTGATCGACCAGGAGACCGCTCAGCTGGTCGCCGAGGAGATGGGTCACAAGGTTGTGCTGCGTCGTGAGAACGAGCTGGAAGAGGCGGTACTGTCCGATCGTGACGAGACCTCCGAAGCCAAGCCGCGCGCACCGGTCGTGACCATCATGGGTCACGTTGACCACGGTAAGACCTCGCTGCTCGACTACATTCGTAAAGCCAAGGTTGCTGCTGGCGAAGCCGGTGGTATTACCCAGCATATCGGTGCTTACCACGTCGAAACCGACAGTGGCATGATCACCTTCCTGGATACTCCGGGTCACGCGGCGTTTACCTCCATGCGTGCTCGTGGTGCCAAGGCGACCGATATCGTGGTACTGGTTGTTGCTGCCGATGACGGCGTCATGCCGCAAACCATCGAAGCGATCCAGCACGCCAAGGCAGCCGCTGTGCCGCTGGTTGTTGCGGTCAACAAGATCGACAAGCCGGAAGCGGATCCGGATCGCGTCAAGACCGAGCTGGCCCGTTACAACGTCATGTCCGAAGATTGGGGTGGAGACTGCCAGTTCGTGCACGTATCCGCCAAGTCTGGCGAAGGCATCGACGATCTGCTGGAAGCCATTCTGATCCAGTCTGAAGTGCTGGAACTGAAAGCGGTAGTCGATGGCATGGCCAACGGCGTCGTGATCGAATCCTTCCTGGATAAAGGTCGTGGTCCGGTTGCTACCGTACTGGTACAAGAAGGTACCCTGCGTCAGGGTGACATCGTGCTGTGTGGTCTCGAGTACGGCCGTGTTCGCGCCATGCGTGACGAACTGGGTCGCGAGATCAAGGAAGCAGGTCCGTCCCTGCCGGTGGAAATTCTGGGCCTGTCCGGTGTTCCCTCTGCCGGTGACGAAGCCACCGTTGTCCGTGACGAGAAGAAAGCCCGTGAAGTGGCGCTCTACCGTCAGGGCAAGTTCCGCGAAGTCAAGCTGGCTCGCCAGCAGAAGGCCAAGCTGGAAAACATGTTCGCCAACATGACCGAGGGCGAAGTGTCCGAAGTGAACGTGGTGATCAAGGCCGACGTACAGGGTTCTGTGGAAGCGATCTGCGATGCGCTGGTCAAACTCTCCACCGACGAAGTGAAGGTGAAGATCGTGGGTTCCGGCGTAGGTGGTATCACCGAAACCGACGCGACCCTGGCAGCTGCTTCCAGCGCCATCCTGGTGGGTTTCAACGTCCGTGCCGACGCTTCTGCGCGCAAGGTCATCGAATCCGAGAGCCTGGATCTGCGTTACTACTCCGTCATCTATGACCTGATCGACGAAGTGAAGCAGGCCATGAGCGGCAAGCTGGCCCCTGAGTATCGTCAGGAGATCATCGGTCTGGCTGAAGTGCGTAGCGTCTTCAAGTCTCCGAAGTTCGGCGCCGTTGCCGGCTGTATGGTCACCGAAGGTGTGGTCAAGCGTTCCAACCGTATCCGCGTTCTGCGTGACAACGTGGTTATCTATGAAGGCGAGCTGGAATCCCTGCGCCGCTTCAAGGATGACGTCAACGAAGTTCGCAACGGCTACGAGTGTGGTATCGCGGTCAAGAACTACAACGACGTGCGCGAAGGCGACCAGATCGAAGTTTACGAGACTGTTGAAATTCAACGGACTCTGTAAGCCGAGAGTCAGACAAAATAGGGGGCCGCGGCCCCCTTTTATCGCAGGATAGAATATGGCCAGAGAATTCAGCCGGACCCGTCGGGTCGGACAGCAGATCCAGCGTGAAATCGCGCTGATCCTGCAGCGCGAGGTGAAAGACCCGCGTATCGGCATGGTGACCGTTTCCGATGTGGAAGTGTCCCGTGACCTCAACTATGCCAAGATTTACGTCACCTTCTTGCAACTGGAAAATGATGCCGAGCGCATCAAGGAAGGCTTGCTGGGTCTGACCGAAGCAGCCGGATATATCCGTAGCCTGCTGGGCAGCGCCATGCGTCTGCGCGTGGTGCCAGAGCTGCGTTTCTACTACGACCAGACCCTGGTCGAGGGGATGCGTCTCTCCAACCTGGTGACCAACACTGTGCGTGAAGACAAGCGTCGCATGGCCGAATCCGGCCGTGACGAAGAAGCTGAGTCCGCACCGGATGACACGACTGAGGATAAAGCCTGAGATGACCCGAAGACGTCGTTTCAAGGGCCGTGATGTGCACGGCATTCTGCTGCTGGACAAGCCGACCGGCCTGACCTCCAACGATGTGTTGCAGAAGGTCAAGCGCATCTACAACGCCGCCAAGGCCGGTCACACCGGCGCCCTGGACCCGCTGGCGACCGGCATGCTGCCGATCTGCCTCGGTGAGGCCACCAAGTTCTCCCAGTATCTGCTGGAAGCGGACAAGCGCTATGAGGTGACCGCCAAGCTGGGCGAGCGCACCAACACCAGCGACTCCGATGGCGAGGTGGTTTCCACCCGTCCGGTGAACGTGGCAGTCGGTACCCTGATCGAGGCGCTGGACCAGTTCCGCGGTCCGATCATGCAGGTGCCGTCCATGTACTCGGCGCTCAAGCACAACGGTCGTCCGCTCTACGAATATGCCCGCGAAGGCATCGAGATTGAGCGCGAAGCCCGCCCCATCACCGTCTTCGAGCTCAAACTGCTGAGCTTTGAAGGTGATGAAGTGCGCCTCGAAGTGCACTGCAGCAAGGGCACCTACATCCGCTCTCTGGTGGATGATCTGGGCGAAGTGCTGGGTTGTGGTGCTCACGTCTCCCAACTGCGTCGTACCCAGGTTGCCAGCTATCCGTATGATCGGATGCTGACTCTGGAGCAGCTTGAGTGCATCTTCGAGCAGGCCAAGGCCGAGAGCATCCCGCCGCGTGAGCAGCTGGATCCGCTGTTGCTGCCGATGGACACCGCCGTGGCTTCTCTGCCCGAGGTGAACATGCTGGCGGTTGTGGCTGCCTATGTGAATCAAGGCCAGGCCGTGCAGGTGGCCGGTGCGCCGCAAAGCGGTCAGGTTCGCATGACGGTCGGCCCGGAGCGCGAGTTCATTGGGGTTGGCGAGATTGATGATGATGGCCGCGTCGCGCCCAAGCGACTGGTGCGTTATCACGACGATAACAACGAGGAGTGATCCTCCTCGGGCGGGATCGGCCTCACTTTGCCTGCGCGCGTCTTTATCGTTGCGAAAAGGGGCGGGGACGATTATGATACCGCCCTCATTTCACGGCTGAATTAGAGATTGGCTGTGAACCTTTAAACACTCTACCGGAGTAATACCATGTCTCTAAATGCTGAGATCAAAGCTTCCATCGTTGCTGACAACGCTCGTTGCGCCAACGACACTGGCTCCCCCGAAGTGCAAGTTGCCCTGCTGACTGCCCAGATCAACCATCTGCAAGGTCACTTCAAAGAGCACTCCAAGGACCACCACGGTCGTCGCGGTCTGCTGCGCATGGTTTCCCAGCGTCGTAAGCTGCTGGACTACCTGAAGCGTAAAGACGTTCAGCGTTACGCTGCTCTGATCGCCAAGCTGGGTCTGCGTCGTTAATCGACCATCAGATTTCGCGAAAAAGGGGAACCATCAGGTTCCCCTTTTTTTATTGCTCTTCAAGCCGTTGCCTGCCTCACAGAATTCGCGTCGCCGCTTACCTTTTGCATCGAATCAAGTATACTTGTGCGCGAATTTAAAGAGCCAAATTGTAAAAAGGAAATTCACGTGAATCCTATTGTAAAGTCATTCCAGTACGGTCAACACACCGTCACTCTGGAAACCGGTGTGATGGCCCGTCAAGCCACTGCGGCCGTAATGGTCAGCATGGACGATACCTGCGTATTTGTGACCGTAGTTGGCAAGAAAGAGGCCGATCACGGCCGTGATTTCTTCCCGCTGACCGTCAACTATCAGGAGCGTACCTATGCTGCTGGTCGTATCCCGGGTGGTTTCTTCCGTCGTGAAGGCCGTCCGAGCGAGGGCGAGACCCTTATCTCCCGTCTGATCGACCGTCCTATTCGCCCGCTGTTCCCGGAAGGCTTCCTCAATGAGGTTCAGGTCGTTGCGACCGTTATGTCCGTGAATCCGGCCGTATCCCCCGACATCGTTGCCATGATCGGTGCCTCTGCTGCACTGGCCATCTCCGGTATCCCGTTTGGCGGCCCGATTGCGGCGGCCCGCGTGGGTTACATGAACGGTCAGTATGTGCTGAACCCGACCACCACCGAACTGCCGCAGAGCGATCTGGATCTGGTGGTTGCCGGTACTGCCAACGCAGTACTGATGGTTGAGTCCGAAGCGGCCATCCTCTCCGAAGAGGTGATGCTGGGCGCCGTGGTATTTGGTCACGACCAGATGCAGACCGTGATCAATGCGATCAACGAGTTTGCCGCTGCCGTCGGCACCAAGCCGTGGGACTGGACTCCGCCTGCCGTCAACGAAGCGCTGAAAGCCAAGGTTGCCGAGCTGGCGACCGCCGAGCTGGGTGAAGCCTACCGCATCACCGAGAAGGCTGTTCGTTATGAAACCATCGCTGCCATCAAGGGCCGTGTGGTTGAGCAAGTTATTGCGTCCGGCGTGGAAGAAGATGCCAAGAAGATCGGCGAAGAGTTCCACAGCCTGGAAAGCCGCATCGTTCGTGGTCGCGTAGTTCGTGGCGAGCCGCGCATCGATGGTCGCGATCCGGAAATGATCCGCGCCCTGAGCGTAGGTACCGGCATTCTGCCCCGTGCTCACGGTTCCGCCCTGTTCACCCGTGGTGAAACTCAGGCCATCGTGGTTGCCACTCTGGGTACCGAGCGTGACGCCCAGAACATCGACGAGCTGACCGGCAACCGTGCCGATCGCTTCATGCTGCACTACAACTTCCCGCCATACTGCGTCGGTGAGACCGGCATGATGGGTAGCCCGAAGCGTCGCGAAATCGGTCACGGCCGTCTGGCCAAGCGCGGCGTTGCTGCGGTAATGCCGAGCGCCGCCGAGTTCCCGTACGTGGTGCGCGTGGTCTCTGAAATCACCGAATCCAACGGTTCCTCCTCCATGGCCTCTGTCTGTGGTTCCTCCCTGGCGCTGATGGACGCGGGTGTGCCGATCAAAGCCTCCGTTGCCGGTATCGCTATGGGTCTGGTGAAGGAAGAAGAAGGTTTCGTCGTGCTGTCCGACATCCTGGGTGACGAAGATCACCTGGGTGACATGGACTTCAAAGTGGCCGGTACTACCGAAGGTATCACCGCGCTGCAGATGGACATCAAGATCGAAGGCATCACCAAAGAGATCATGGAGATTGCGCTGAAGCAAGCTCGTGGCGCTCGTCTGCACATCCTGAAAGTGATGGATGAAGCTATCCAGGCTCCGCGTGCCCAGATCTCCGATTTCGCACCGCGTATCCACACCATCAAGATCAATCCCGAGAAGATCAAGGATGTGATTGGTAAGGGTGGTTCCGTGATCCGTGCGCTGACCGAAGAGACCGGCACCAACATCGAGCTGGACGATGACGGTACTGTACGTATCTCCGCCGTGGCTAACGAAGCCGCCATGGAAGCGATCCGTCGCATCGAAGCTATCACCGCCGAGATCGAAGTGAACCGCATCTATGAGGGTAAAGTTGTCCGTCTGGCCGATTTTGGCGCATTCGTCAACATCCTGCCGGGCAAAGATGGTCTGGTACACATTTCCCAGATCACCGACGCTCGTGTACAGAACGTGGCTGACCACCTGACCATCGGTGACGTGGTCAAGGTGAAGGTACTGGAAGTGGATCGTCAGGGCCGCGTGCGTCTCTCCATCAAGGAAGCGAACGCCCCGACCGAAGCGGCAGCACCTGCTGAGGCTGCTCCGGCCGCTGAAGAAGCGCCTGCTGCAGAGTAATCTGCTCGCCTGATACCGGACCTGTGCCGGTTGATGTAAAAAGTCCGGCTCCCCTTGGGGAGCCGGACTTTTTTTATGGTCAACACGCGCGATAAGGGATTACCTGCCGAGGATGGCGTATTGCATCTCTTGCAAGGGAAGCACATGGCGAGCAGCCCCCAGCTTGATTGCCTCCTTAGGCATGCCGAACACCACGCAGGAGGCCTCATCCTGGGCATAGGTATTGGCACCAGCCTCCAGCATCTCGCGCAATCCCCGTGCGCCATCATCCCCCATGCCGGTCATGATGATGCCGGTGGCATTCTTGCCGGCATATTTGGCGACAGAGCGAAACAGCACATCCACCGAGGGACGATGGCGGTTGATGAGCGGCCCGTCGACCACCTCGACGTGATAGTAGGCCCCGCTGCGCTTGAGCAGCATATGTTTGCCGCCAGGGGCAATCAGCGCCAGCCCGGGGATCACTCTGTCATTGTTTCTCGCCTCCCGCACTTCTATCTGGCAGACCCCGTTCAACCGCTCGGCAAACATGGCGGTAAATTTCTCCGGCATGTGCTGCACGATGACAATGCCGGGGCTGACCCGGGGCAGGGCCGTCAGTACTGCCTCAAGGGCCTGGGTGCCACCGGTCGAGGTACCGATGGCGATGAGCCGTTCAGTGGTTTGTGCCATGGCGTGCTGATTGGGGGCCAGCATGGCATCCGCATTCAGCTTGGCGCTGACCGGCACAGAGGAGGGCTTGCCCACGCGCTTGAGGTTGGCTTGGGCCGCAGCCCGCACCGCCATGGCCAAGTCGTGGGCAGATTCTTGCAGAAAGCTTTTTATCCCCATGGTCGGCTTGGTGATGATGTCCACCGCGCCGGCAGCCATCGCCTGCAAGGTGGTCTCGGCACCCTTCTCGGTGAGGGAGGAGCAGATCACCACCGGGGTTGGATGTTCTGCCATGATCTTGGTGAGAAAAGTGATGCCATCCATACGGGGCATCTCCACATCGAGCACGATGACGTCAGGCCACTCTTTCTTCAGTTTTTCCTGCGCAAACAGGGGATCCGATGCCGTGGCGATCACCCGGATATCGGGCTCCTGCTCCAGCACCGCTTGCAATACCTGTCTGACCACGGCGGAATCATCCACCAGCATGACCCGGATCTGCTTCATTCTCGCGACTCCCGTTGATGTGGCAGACGATGATGGCGGAGCCAGACACTACCGTTGCTGAGTTCAAAAATCAGGCTTCGGTGGCCGCTATGGCCAAGATGGTGGGCTTTGATATCAAGTCCAAGGTGTCGGGTCAGCTGCCAGGCTGCCTCAATATTTCTGGTGGCCACATTGTTATCGCGTCTGGCGTATTGTGGCTGGTCGAACATATTGCCGCCTCCGAACAATTTGATCTCGTATTCGTCGAGAGGGGGCGGATATTGCGCAATAGCTTGTAATAGCAAGGTGATGGCTTCATCGGCATAGCGGCCATCCAGCAGGGTGGTTGGCCACCCCCGGGTTGGCAGCATGTAGTGGCACATACCGCCCATCTTTTGTTCCGGATGCCACAGGGTGATGGCAATGCAGGAGCCCAGCACGGTTTTGAGGACAACATCCTCCTTGCCAAAGAAAAGTTCACCGGGTTGCAGAATCACCTCCCGTGCCATGATTTATCTCTTCTGATAAATGGAGGGAGATACCAGCTGCAGTCCATGATGCAAACCATGCAAACTTTCGGCATGGCTGACCAACAGATAGCCACCGGGTTTGAGTTTGGGCACCAGCCGCTGCAACACTTGCCCCTTGGTCTCCTTGTTGAAGTAGATCATCACGTTTCTGATAAAGATGACGTCAAACAAGCCGATGTCCGGCAGATCCTGATTGAGGTTGATCTGCATGAACTGTACCTTGTCCCGCAACTTGCGATCGATGATGAAGATCCCCTCCTGCAGGCCAACGCCCTTGAGGCAGTATTTCATTAAAAAGGGCAGGGGAATGTTGTGCGCCCGCTCGATGGGGTAACGGCCGCTCGTCGCCTGTTCCAGCACCCGGGACGAGATATCGGAGGCCAGGATCTCCCAGTTGAGGGCGCCACGTTTCTCCGCGAGGGTCATGGCCAGACTATAGGGCTCCTCTCCGGATGAACTGGCTGCGCTCCAGATCCGCAAGGTGCGTTCACTCGGGAAGCGTGCAAGCACCTCCCGGGTCAGAAACTCGAAGTGTTTTGGCTCTCTGAAAAAGTAGGTTTCGTTGGTGGTGAGCAGATCGAGCGCCAGCTGCAGTTCGCTGCAGCGATCGTTCATGATGAGCTGGAAGTAGTCGTCATAGCTGTCCAGCTCGTAGTGGCAGAGCCGTTTTGCCAAGCGGCTGGCAACCAGCGCCTTCTTGGCTGGAGACAGCTCTATCCCCGCCGTTTGATGAAGCCAGCGTTGGAAACGGGAGAACTCATCATCATGCAGCTGGGTTTGATACAAAACCCTGTCCCTCTACCTGTGTTGTCGGATGCGGGAGAGGCAATGCCTCTCCCGTGACTAGAATCGGACAAAATCGCCGTCGTTGATGGGGCGTTGTGTGGTGGCGGCCCGCTCCCGACTGTTGGCATTGTTCTCGTTCATGAAGCGCCCTCGGGTCGTGGGGTGAAGGTGCGAGGTGGCTTTGCCTTCTTTGGTGTGGGCCTCCAGGGTAAAGAACTCCATGGCCAGCTGCAGTTGCTCGGCCTGGTTGCTCATCTCTTCCGCTGTGGCAGCCAGCTCTTCGCTGCAAGAGGCGTTTTGCTGGGTAACCTGACTCAACTGATTCATGGCCAGGTTGATCTGACTGACGCCGGTGGACTGTTCGTTGGAGGCGGCGCTGATCTCCTGCACCAGGTCCGATGTCTTGTTGATGGAGGGCACCATTTGATCGAGCAGGCGACCGGCTTTTTCTGCCATCTCGACGCTGCTTGACGCCAGTTCGCCAATCTCCTGTGCTGCAACCTGGCTGCGTTCGGCCAGTTTGCGCACCTCCGCCGCCACTACGGCAAAGCCCTTGCCGTGATCGCCGGCGCGCGCCGCTTCGATGGCTGCGTTGAGCGCCAGCAGATTGGTCTGGTAGGCAATATCGTCGATGATGCCAATCCGTCTGGCGATCTGTTTCATGGCATCGACGGTCAGTTTGACCGCTTCACCTCCCTCGGCGGCTTCTTTGGCTGCCTTGCTGGCCATGCCATCGGTGACTTGGGCGTTGTCGGTGTTCTGGTTGATGCTGGCGCTCATCTGCTCAATGGAGGCGCTGGTCTCTTCCATGCTGGAGGCCTGTTCACTGCTGGATTGGCTGATCGACTGGGCCGTCGCGCTGACTTGCTCGGCGGCACTGGAGAGATTGTCGGAGGCGCCGCGCACTTCGGTGACAATCTTGGTCAGCGAGGCGATAGTGGTGTTTAGCGAATCTTTGGTGGTGCCAAAAATACCGGGATAATCAGCCTCTATCTGTTGGGTCAGATCCCCTTTCGCCAGACACTGTACGACCCGGATAACATCGTTGAGGGTGCTGTCGATCACTTCGGCAATCTGGTTTATCCCTTCCCCCATTGCCTGAAAGAAGCCACTTTTACCCGTCAGCTCCATCCGGCGGTGCAGCTCGCCATTGATCACGGCCTGCACGATGTCGGACATCTCTTTCTCTATCATCACCTCCTTGGTACGGTCTGCCCACTCGACCACGGAGCCTAGTCGCTCGCCGCTATCGTTGAAGACCGGATTGGCGATCAGGGAGAAGGTGCGTCCACCCAGCTGGATCTGGGTGCGGTAGGTGCTGTTGAGTTTGGCCAGCATGGCACGCTGATGGCCCGGATTTTTATGAAAGCTGTCGATATTGGCGCCCATCAGCTGATTGGCATTGAAGCTGTAGAGCTCTTTCTTGATGTCGCTTTCAGCCTGATTGAGCATGCCGGTCACCGCCTCGTTCATATAGATAATGTCGAGGTTGGTATTGGCGATCATCACGTTGGTGCTGGCGCAATCGAGCGCCTTGCGAACCAGCCGGTTTTCATGAAGCAGCACCTGGCTATTCCTGATCTCGTGCCGGCTTTGCTCCAGCTTGCCGTTCAACAGGGCAATCACGTCGTTGACCGCGATGGCCACTTCACGCAGCGGGCTATCCAGTCCGGAAAGTTCGATTGCAGCCGGAGCCTGATCGTCTTCAATGGTGCGCTGTACTTGCCCGATAGCATGGAGTAGTTGGGCCTGCTGTCTTGCTTCGGCCGCGCTGTTTCCGAAGAGTTTGCCAAAGAGTGAGCGGGTCATGAGCGTTTCCTTATGCTGCATGTCGTGGAATATGGGGGCCTGTTCAGGAGGGTTGCAGGTTGCTTTGTGGCAACCTTGCCTGTGGCTGGGCCAGTTCACTGAGTTGAGCCATCTCATCGAGTGACAACACTTTTTCGGTGTCGATGAGGATGACGAATTTGCCGTTGACCTTGCCCATGCCGCTGATGAAGTCGGCCCGGATGCGGGCACCAAAACTGGGCGGGGGCTCGATATCTGCTTGTGGAATACCCAGCACTTCCGATACGGAATCCACCACGACGCCAATATCCTGACCTACAGGTTCATCGCCCTGCGGGGCTATCCCTTCAATGATGACGATGCAACTTCGGCGAGTGATGAGCGAAGGGGCATTGCCAAAGCGGGCGTTCAAGTCGACGACCGACACGACCGCACCTCTGAGGTTGATTACGCCGCGAATAAAACCGGGCATCATCGGGATCGGAGTGATATTGCCGTATTCGATAATCTCTTTGACCCCCAGAATATTGATGGCGAACATCTCGTTGTTGATCAGAAATGTCAGGTACTGGGCATCGCCACTGCTCTCGTCAGCGGCGGCTGATGGCACCGTGATGTCGGTGGATGTATGCATGGTCGCCTCCGGTTAGAAACGGACAAAATCCGCTTCATCAATGGCATGGGATGATGGTTGATTGGGCTGGCTGGCCCATTGTGGCGGTGCGATGAAACTGCCTCTGGGAGGCACGCCCTTGTGGTTGGCCTCATGAACTCTGGCATTAACCTGGGGGCGCTTTTCCAGTGCAAAAAAGGCCATGGTTTGTTGCAGTTCACTGGCTTGCGAGCTCATCTCTTCCGCCGTGGCAGCGAGCTCCTCGCTACTGGCGGCGTTTTGCTGCGTGACCTGATTGAGCTGGCTCATGGCCAGGCTGATCTGGTTGGCCGCGCTGGCCTGTTCCCCGGAAGCTGCATTGATCTCTTGTACCAGATCAGAGGTTTTGCGAATGGAGGGGACGATCTTCTCCAGCAGGCTGCCGGCCCGCTCTGCCTTGCTGACGCTGTCAGAGGAGAGCTCGCCAATCTCTTGCGCCGCGATCTGGCTGCGTTCCGCCAGTTTCCTCACCTCGGCGGCAACTACCGCGAAGCCTTTGCCATGTTCTCCGGCGCGAGCCGCCTCGATGGCCGCATTGAGGGCCAGCAGGTTGGTTTGATAGGCGATGTCATCGATGATGCTGACTTTCCTGGCAATTTGCTGCATGGCCGTGACCGTCTGTTGCACGGATTGACCCCCTTCGGTGGCCTCCAGCACCGAGTTGCTGGCCATGCTGTCGGTGATCCTGGCGTTCTCGGTGTTCTGGTTGATGCTGGCGCTCATCTGTTCGATAGAGGCGCTGGTCTCCTCAACACTGGCCGCCTGCTCGCTGGTGGCCTGACTCAATGCCTGCGCCGTATTGCTCACCTGATTGGAGGCATTGCTCAGGTTGTCGGCGGCGTTGCGAACCTCTTCGATGATATTGGTTAGGGCCGTGATGGTCTGGTTGAGGCCGTCTTTGGTCTGGCCAAAAATACCGGGGTAGGGTTCATCGATCCGTTGAGTCAGATCCCCTTTGGAGAGCGCGGTGGCGATGCGCATTACATCTTCCAGGCTGGTATCCGTGACATGGGAGAGGCGATTCAGCAGCTCGGATACCCGTTTGATATAGCCCTGGCGATCCTCCAGTGCAATCTTGTGGCTGAAGTCTCCCTGTTCGACGGCGGCGGTGACCAAGGTCTCGATATCCGTGATCAAGGCCCCCAGCTTCTTGACCATGTTGTCCATCGCCATCAAGAGCTGACCCGCTTCATCGTTGGACTCTATCTTGATCGATACATCCAGATTGCCATCGGCCAGACTATTGGCCACGCGCAGGGCCTGCTCAATGGGAGTAATGATGCTTTTAATCAGCAGGGTGCCAAACCAGGCGGCGAGCACGATGCCGACCGCGATAACCACCGCCATGGTTATCAGCATTACGTCATACCAAGATTGTGCAGCGGTATATTCCGACTTGGCCACATTGAGCTGCAGGTTGACCAGCTCGGTGATCTTGTTGCCTATCGGGTCGATGGAGCCATAGAGGGTGCCGTCAAAATTGTTCAGCATGCCGGCAATCATGCCGTGCTGGGTGGCGAGGAATTTCTCCAGCTTGCCAATATCGGAATCGGCCGCGTTGAACAGGGTGCTTGCCTCGGCTGACAAGCGCTGCTCCTCCGGGGTGAGAGTGGTGGATTGGTAGTGCTGCCACTCGCTCTTGATGGTCTGCTGGGCCTGTTTTATCTGATTCAACGCCCCTTCTGCCGGGATCAGCCCCGCATTAGCCTTGTTGAGGTTGTCGATGATCGAGATGGCATAGCTGTCGGAGATGGTCTTCAGCTGCTTGAGGGGAACCACCCTGTCGTTGTACACGCGCTGTAACCCGGTATTGCTGCTCTGCATGTTGTATAACCCGAGGCCGCCAACGGCCAGCAGCAGCAGGCAGAGCAGGCAGAGCAGCACGATGAGGCGCAATTTGATGGTGGAGTTTTTAAACATGATGGCCCCCTCAGTTGAGGCTGGATTGAGGTTGGTTGCGCGACACCGTCAAGTTGTTGAGCTGACAGGATTCCAGGGTGATCGCGTGCTGGATGAGCGAGGGAATATCGAGGATCAGGGCGACCTCTCCTCCCCCCAGAATGGTTGAGCCACTGATGCCTTGCAGGCGCTGGAACAATTTCCCCAACGGTTTGATGACGGTCTGGAATTCTCCCAGCAGTTCATCCACCACCAGTCCGGACTTTTTGCCTGCGTGGCTGACCACGACAATGTTCTCGCGCCGCCCCTTGCTGCCATTGGTATCGAAGTAGTGTTGCAGGCGGATAAAGGGCAGCACCTCGCCACGTAAATTGATGTAATTGCGCCCCTGGGTGTCGGCCAGTGAACTCTGGGTCAATTCAACGCACTCGATCACCATATCGAGCGGAATGACGTAGTGGGTGTCGCAGACTCGCACCAGGAAGCCGTCGATGATGGCGAGGGTAAGCGGTAGGCGTATCTGCACACGGGTGCCTTTTCCAGGGATGCTGTCGAGATCGACCGTGCCGCGCAGGGCGGTTATGTTGCGTTTGACGACATCCATGCCCACCCCGCGACCGGAGAGGTTGGTGATCGCCTCGGCGGTGGAGAACCCCGGCTCGAAGATCAGGTTGTATATCTCCTGATCCGTCAGCGTGGTGGTTGCGCTGATCAGACCGCGTTCGATGGCTTTTTGCTGGATCCTGGCTTTGTTGAGACCGGCGCCGTCATCCCGAATTTCGATGACGATACTGTTGGAGTCGTGATAGGCGTTGAGATTCAGGGTGCCGCGGGGGGATTTGCCTGCCAGCAGCCGTTGTTCTGCCGATTCGATACCGTGATCCATCGAGTTTCTGACCAGATGCATCAGAGGATCGCCGATCTTCTCTACCACCGACTTGTCCAGTTCGGTCTCGGCTCCGGAGATCACCAGAGTGATATCCTTGTTCAGCTCTTGGCTGACATCGCGCACCACCCGCTGGAAGCGGTTGAAGGTATCGCCGATAGGCACCATTCGCAGGCGCAGCGCGCTGTCACGGATCTCTTCCACCAGCATGGCAATGACCGAGGTGGCTTCCTGTAGCTGGCTTTCTCGGGTGCGCTGGGCCAGCAGATTGGCTCCTGAGCTGGCGACCACCAGCTCACCGACAAGATTGATCAGATCGTCCAACTTGTCGGCATGTACCCTGACGTAACGACCCTCTTTACTCTTGCTCTCCTTGGTCTGGTTCTGTTTTTTCAGGGCGGCATCGACCACGGCTTCGTTGACGGCTCCCTGCGCAATCAGGATCTCCCCGAGTTTAGGCGCTTGCTCTGCCGGGGTCGCTTGTTGTGCCTGCAGACCGTTTGCCAACTCCTCTGCCGTCAGTGCGCCGGTGTTGACCAGCAACTGACCCAGCATGGCGTTGTCTTCCGGCAGCGACTCGATCAGGTTGATGAACTCGGCGATCTTGCTGTGGGGCGGCAAAATGGTGATCTGGCAGTCATCTCGAACAAATTCAAAGACATCGCTGATGGCCGCCTTGTCTGCCTTCGAGTCGAAGTCTATCTCGTATCCGAGGTAGCAATTCTCAGGATCGAACGGTTCCCACTCCGGTAGTCCTTGATGGATGGTCTCCACCGAGCAGAGGGTTCCGAGTGTGCCGAGATAGCGCAGAAATGCGGCGGGATCCATGCCGTTGCGCAGCACATCGGGACCAAAACGCAGGGAGATATGCCACAAGGAGGCGGAGCTGGTAATGCCTCCCTCTTTCTCGATCCTGGGTTCCGGCTTATGCACCGTATCTGGCAGGGTGGCATGGGGAACACACTGATGGCGGGTGAGGGTCAGCCTAAGCCGTTCATCCTGGTTGGCATCACCATCGCTTAACGAGCTACCCTGTTCCGCAACGACACTGATGAGCGTCTGGATGTGGTCACAGCTCTCCAGCAGATCCTTGATCAGAGGGGAGGTGACGGTGAGCTGCTGATTGCGGATCTGGTCGAGCAGATCCTCGACGATATGGGTAAACCCGACGATGGGCTGCAGACCGAACAGGCCAGCAGACCCCTTGATGGTGTGAGCTGCACGGAAGATAGCGCCAATCAGCTCGCTATTGTCAGGGTCAGCCTCCAGTGAGAGCAGCGCTGACTCCATCTCTTCGAGCAACTCGCGTGCCTCGGCGATATAGGTTTGTAAAGCCTGATCAAGATCGATGCTCACGGTGACTCCTGTCATGCTGGCTTAGGGGCGTTCGCCATGGGTGATGAGGGTGGGATCGCCAAAAAAGGCCGAGAGCTGGCAGAGCTCCAGCAGTTCAAGCACAACATGGCTATGCCAGACCAGCGCCAGGGAGGAGCCTTGCTGCAGCGCGGTTTTCTTTGCCGCCAGCAGCAGTTGCAGCCCGGCGCTGTCTATCTCGGATACCGCCGCCAGATTCAGCTCCAGTTCGCGCCCCTGATGCAATAAGGGCGAAAGGGCCTCTTTCAGCTCGCTGACTGTATAGATGGTGATCTCTTCCGGCAGGGTCACCACCACCTTGTTGTCGAGCCGCTCACTCTGTAGTTGCATGATGCGCTCCGGATCACGGCGTGATGAGCTTGGCGACAGCTGCCAGCATCTGCTCGGGCTGGAAGGGCTTGACCACCCAGGCTTTGGCTCCTGCGACTTGTCCTTCCTGCTTCTTGCTGTCTTGCGATTCGGTAGTCAGCATGATGATGGGGGTGAATTTATAGCTGGCCAGCTTTTTGGCCTCTTTGACGAAGGTGATGCCATCCATGTTTGGCATGTTGACGTCACTGATGATCAGGTTGATCTTCTTGCCATCAAGCTTCTTGAGCGCATCCTTGCCATCGCTCGCCTCCATCACTTCATAACCGGCCCCCTTGAGGGTCATGCCTACGACTTGGCGAATGGTTGCCGAGTCATCCACGATCAGGATCGTTTTGCCCATATCTCTCTCCTAGAAAAATGTGATGTCGGCGCTGCTTGGTTGCGCTTTGGCAGAACGGGTGGTGCGACCATGGTGAATATTGCGCTGCTCGTCGGTGGCGTATGAGAGCTCCATCTCTGCCAGCCAGCGATGGGCATCGATCTGGATTGGTCCGGATGAATTGCTGTTTTGCTCCGAAGCGCTCAGGTGGCCGGAGAGGCTCTCCATGTTTTGTCTGACGTGGCTGAGGATCTGGCTGACCCTGTCTTGAAATTGCAGCGAGACAATGACGCTGGAGATTTCGCGATGGATATCGGTGCTCTCGTTTTGCAACAGGGAGGCGGATTCTGCCAGGCTGTCAGTGGCATGGCGGAAACGGGCCAGCACCTGTTCAATGGTCTGCTCCGAATTGAGTGCCGAGGCGTGATCCCGTGCGGCTGCATTTTCGGCAATCTGGAAGGCGCGCCCGATAGCAGTATTGATGGTGTCGACCTTGTCGGTCATCTTCTGGGCTGTTTCGCTGGAGAGGCGGGAGAGGTTACGCACTTCATCAGCGACCACAGCAAAGCCACGACCGGCTTCCCCTGCCCGGGCAGCTTCAATGGCGGCGTTGAGGGCCAGCAGGTTGGTCTGGGAGGCGATCTTGGCCACATCCATGGCCATGGTGTTGAGCTCTATGGTGTAGGTGGTCAGGCTTTTTATCTCACCCAGCATGGCGTCCCGATTGGCCTGGGCGGAATGCAGGATGGCAACCACCTCATTGAGCTGCTGCTGGCTCTCGCTCAAGACTCCGGCCATGCCACGGGAATTGGCATCACCCAGTTCACCGGCTGCCAGATGGGAGGCATTGACTGCTTCTTCCAGTTTGTTGGCCAAGCCGCTGAAGCGCTGGGTCAGGTCAATCATCGCCGCTTCGGTTTGTTGACGAGAGTTTTCAATCTGTTGGGACCAGATGGGCAGCGCCTTCTCACACACCTGTTCAAGCCCGACGATGGAGTGGGCGATGGCATCCGTGGCGGCGGGTTCTATCTGTTCTGCGCGGTTTCGTTGCAAGTGGTGATGGAAGCGACTCGATGTCCAGAGGGCTGCGGCAATGGCCACCAGCACATTTAGCAGCAGGTAGAGAGGTGACAGCGCATCGGCGAGTTGCAGCAACAGGCAGCTCAGCAGACCGAGCCCGATGCAGCAAATCCAGCAAACTGGTTCCCAAAGCGGTGTGTTCACGCCACTTTTGTGTTGTGCCATACGTAGCTTATCCCTGTGCAATTATTTGGTAAGAGGTAAAGGAGCAGGACTGCAACAGTCATGGTGCCCCTTGAAGCTCTTTTCTTTATTTATAGTTGGCACAATAAGGTTAGCGGAAAAAAATAAATTGGCTGCAAATCGGATTTGTTTGTATCAGCGATTGCTGTATCGAGAGGATTGCTAAGGGGGGCGGAGAGAGTCGGGGGAGAAAAAGGAGAGCAGGAGCCTGATGATTCAGGCTCCTGATGAGGATCAGGCCTCGTTGGCGTGGGCCTTCTGGCAACCTTCGACGGCGTGGGCAATCAGCTCCAGCGCGCTCTTGTCGCACGGGGGCAGTTCGGCATCGCACGCCTTGATGGGGGTGACGCGATCGCCCCACTTGATGATGGCGGCACCCCAGGTCAGACCGGCACCGAAGGCGGCGGTCAGCAGATAGGTGTTCGGCTTGACGCGACCCTGCTCCAGCGCTTCGCACAGGGCGATGGGCACGGTAGCGGCGGAGGTATTGCCGTAGTTTTCGATGTTGACCATTACCTTCTCCATCGGCGCGTTCATCCGCTTGGCGAGGGTTTCGATGATGCGGATGTTGGCCTGATGGGGGACGATCAGGTCGACCTGCTCCGGCGCAATGCCAGCCTGCGCCAATACAGTGCTGGTTGCTTCACCCATGCCGCGCACGGCGCGTTTGAAGATCTCCGGGCCTTCAAAGTTGAAGGTGAACAGGCCGTCGACATCGGCAAAACGCACCCGATCGGTACCGAAGTTCGGTACGTGCAGGATCTCCCGCGCTTCGCTGTCACAGCCCAGCTTGTTGGCAATCAGGCCACACTCCTGCTCGCTTGCCTCGATCACCACGGCACCGGCTCCGTCGCCAAACAGTACGGCAGTATCGCGGCGCGCCCAGTCCAGCAGGTAGGTGAGGCGCTCGGCGCCAATCACCAGCACCTTCTTCATCATGCCGGTCTGCACCAGCGAGGTCGCGACGGAGAGGGAGTAGACAAAACCGGTACAGGCGGCGTTGAGGTCAAACACGGCGGCGTTGACGGCCCCGAGCTTCTTCTGCACCGCAGAGGCGGCGCTTGGCAGCAGGTTGTCCGGGGTGGCGGTCGCCAGGATGATGCCATCGAGATCGCTCGCTTCCAGACCGGCACAGGCGAGCGCGCGGCGACCGGCCAGGGTAGCGAGATCCGAGGTGCTGACGTGGGAGATCCGGCGAGCCTTGATGCCGGTGCGCGGATAGATCCACTCGTCTGACGTATCCATGATGGTGCTGAGGTCATCGTTGGTCAGCACGGAGGGAGGCAGGCATTTGCCCCAGCCGGTGATATTGGCGTATTTCATCTTGTTACCGCTTCTCAAAGTGGATCGCCCGCGGGCGGAAAATCGTGCAATTATGCCGTACGAGACAACCACTGTCATCTTGTGGTCATGGTTATGTGCTGGGCGAGCGGCTGCGCCAGCTGGCCACAAAGGGCGGCAAGGTGCTGAACATGGCAGGAAATTTTGCTTAATACGCGGGACTCCTCTGCCCTAAGATAGGCGTTTCCCCACCGATGAGGGCATCCCTCGCTCAGAGCCAATCTCAACTTGCTGCCGACCCTCAAGGTGCTGCTGGAGACCCGTAATATCAGCCGTGCCGCCGAGTTATTGCACCTGAGTCAACCCTCCATCAGCAAGCAGCTCGCCCAATTGCGCAGCGAGTTTGATGACGAGTTGCTGGTGCGGGAGGGGCAACGCTGGCTGCTGACGCCACGGGCCGAACTGTTGGCCGCCCAGCTGGCGGATTCTCTCGGGGCGCTGGAGCGGCTCTACGAGGCGCCCGGGTTTGACCCGAGCCGCTGCGAGCGGGTATTTCGGCTCGCGTCTTCTGATTATGTTGCCCAACATATTCTGCCCGATATCTGTGCCGCGCTCGCCAACGAGGCGCCGTTGGCGGCGCTGGAGTACAGCCTGTGGGACAAGCGTCAGCTGCCGCAACTGTGGCAGTCCGAGCTCGATCTGGTCTCCACCATCACCGAGCAGGTACCGGAGCAGATCCGTGGTCTGCATCAGGGAGAAGATCGGCTGGCGGTGCTGATGGGAAGCCACCATCCACTGGCTGGCAAGGCATTGAGTCTCGATGACTATCTCGCCTGGCCTCACCTGCAGGTGAGTGGCGGTGGCGACAAGGACAGCCCGGTGGAGCAGGTATTGGCGCCGCAGGGACTGAGCCGGCGCTGGTTTGCCCGAGTCCCCTTCTTTCAGGCGGCGGTGGAGGTGTTGCTGCGCACCGATTGCCTGATGACTACCCCTGCCCATATCGCCTGGCAGCTCTCCTGCGGCCATGAGCTCACCTTTGTCGACTTGCCCTTTGCTACCCGTGACCAGCAGTATCATCTGCTGTGGCATCAGCGCCACCATCAGGATCCGGCCCACCGCTGGTTTCGCGAGCTGGCCTACCCCTTCCTGCGGGATCACCTGCAACGCACCGTCGGCGAGAGTCGCAAGCTGCTTGATCTCGGTGATTAGCCCCAGTCAGTTGTGTGGCGCTATAGCCATCAGTTATGGGTTCTATTCATAACTTTCACTACTGGCATAATGGCTCAGCCCGTACCCTGAGTGCAGGTCATCATATCGAGCACAAAAGAGGAAAAGCATGGAACTGACGAGTTGGCTGGCACTGGCCGCAATCTGCGTGATGGGCGCTATCAGCCCGGGGCCGAGTCTGGCGCTGATCATCCGCAACACGGTGCAGGGTGGGCAGGGGCACGGCGTCGCCACCGCGCTCGGCCACGGCCTTGGGGTGGGTATCTATGCACTGATCACCGCACTTGGCCTCTCACTCTTGATCACCCAGACCCCGATCCTGTTTGATCTGATCCGCTACGGCGGCGCCGCATTTCTTGCCTGGCTCGGGGTGAAAGCCTTGCTGGCAAAACCAGCCAGCGGCGAAGCGAGTGAAGAGGTGCATCAGTTGCGCGGTCGGCAGGGGGCCTTTGAAGGTTTTATGGTGGCTTTCCTCAATCCCCAGCTGGCGGTGTTCTTTATCGCCCTGTTTAGCCAGTTTGTGCGAGCCGATACCGGCTGGAGCGAAGGGGGCATCATGATGCTCACCGCGGGCGGGATCGACGCCGTCTGGTACGTGCTGGTGGCGCTGGTGCTCTCGCGTGGGCCCGTACTGGCGTGGCTCAAAGCCAAATCCTTTGTGATCGACAAGGTGAGCGGCCTGGTGCTGCTTGGGTTGGCCTTGAAGGTGGTGCTTTAGTCCTCTCGTGGGCGATCTGTTGCTGGCAATCAAGGTGGTTCTCTAATCCTGCATTTTTTGGATACCTTAAGCGGGATCAAGGCACGCGGGTGGTGAATGGGCTAGAGTAGCGGCCATTTGCTGTCCGCCCTGATCCCGAGACCATGCACCAGAACAAGCACCCGTTAAGCCACAACAACCGGTTGGAGCTGCTGGCTCCGGCCAAGAACCTCGCCTACGGCATCGAAGCCATCAACCATGGTGCCGATGCCGTCTACATGGGTGGCCCCGCCTTTGGCGCCCGCAGTGCGGCGGGCAACTCCCTCGAAGATATCGAAGCGCTGGCGCGTCACGCCCACCGTTTCGGTGCCCAGGTCTTTGTCGCTTTCAACACCCTGCTGCACGATCACGAGCTGGAGCAGGCCCGGCGGTTGACCCACCAGATTTACGAAGCCGGTGCCGATGCGCTGATCGTGCAGGACATGGGGCTGCTGGCGCTGGATTTGCCTCCCATCGCGCTCCATGCCAGTACCCAGACCGACAACCGCACGCCGGAGAAGGTGAAGTTTCTGCAGGATGTGGGTTTCTCTCAGGTGGTGCTGGCGCGCGAACTGTCGTTGGCGCAGATCCGCGAGATCAGTGCGGCGACCAATGTGCAGCTGGAGTTTTTTATCCACGGCGCGCTCTGTGTCTCCTACAGCGGCCAGTGCAACATCAGCCACGCCCGCACCGGCCGCAGTGCCAACCGCGGTGAATGTGCCCAGCTCTGCCGTCTGCCCTGCTCGCTGCAAAAGCCGGACGGCGAAGTGTTGGTGGCCGACAGCCACCTGCTGTCGCTCAAGGACATGGATCAGACTGACAATCTGGAGGCGTTGATCGCCGCGGGGATCCGCTCCTTCAAGATTGAAGGGCGCCTCAAGGGGCTCGATTACGTCAAGAACGTCACCGCCTGGTATCGCCAGAAGCTCGACGCCATTCTCGACAGTCGCTCCGATCTGGTGGCCGCTTCGGCGGGTCGTTGCAGCTACAGCTTCACGCCGGATCCGAAAAAGAGCTTCAACCGCGGTAGCACCGACTACTTCCTCAATGGTCGTCAGCAAGGGATCGACTCCACCAAGAGCCCGAAGTATGTGGGCGAGCCGTTGGGGCGCGTCACCAGAGTGACCAAGGATGGCATCGAGATCGACGGCAAACAGGTCACCCTCAACAACGGCGACGGTCTCGGCTTCTTCAAGCCGAATAACGAGCTGGTGGGGATGCGCCTCAATAAAGTGGAAGGTAAGCAGTTACTCCTGTCAGAGCGCATGCTGGGGTTGAAGGTGGGCACCGAAATCTACCGCAACCACGATCAGGCGTTCAGCAAGATGCTGGAGAAGGCGAGCGCGGATCGCCGCATCCGGGTCGATATGGTGCTTGCAGAGTGCGATGAGGGCGTGAGCCTCACGCTTACCGATGAGCAGGCCATCAGCGCAGCGGTGATGCTGCCTTGCGACAAGCAGCCTGCCGACAACCCGGAGCGGGCGTTGCAACAGGCGCGTGACCAGCTCGGCAAACTCGGCAATACCCTGTTTGTGGCGCGAAAGATTGAGTTGGTATTCACTCACCCGCTATTCATCGCGGCATCACAGCTCAACGGCTTGCGCCGGGATGGCATCGCCGCGCTGGAGGCCGCGCGCGTGGCCAGCTACCAGCGTCCCGATCGACGCATCGCCCTGCGGGATATCAGCTATCCCCAGCACCGTCTCTCCTATCTTGGCAACGTACTGAACAGCGCGGCCGAGCAGTTCTTCCGCGAACACGGGGTCGAGCGTATTGCCCCCGCCTACGAGGCAAACAAGGAGGAGCGGGAAGTGGTGCTGATGATCACCAAGCACTGTATCCGTTACAGCCAGAACCTCTGCCCGAACGAGGTGCCCGGTCTCAAGGCCGAGCCGCTGGAGCTCAAGATGGGTAAAGACACCTTCCGCCTACGCTTTGACTGCAACCGCTGCGAAATGCATGTGATGGGGAGTTTGAAGAGGTGATTGCCGAACTGCAGTTCTGTTAAATCAGCGCGGGTCGGGAAGAAATAAAAAAGCCCCGGAGCATGGCTCCGGGGCTTTTGTTTGTGGCATTAATGGTTGAACTGTTCGACCTCTTCCCTGCTCGGAATGGAGCTTTGCGCCCCCATGCGGCTGACCGAGATGGCACTGGCACGGTGGGCAAAGAGCACGGCATCACGCAGGGATTTCCCTTCACTCAGCGCAACGGTTAATGCGCCATTGAAGGTATCGCCAGCAGCGGTGGTATCTTTGGCATCGACCCGGAAGCCCGCAATGATCTCCTTGATGCCATCGGCACTTTGCAGATACGCCCCCTTCTCACCCAGCGTGATGATCACATTCTTCACCCCTTTTTGCTGCAACAGGGTAGCGGCCGCTTCTGCGCTGGCGTGATCAGTCACCTTGATGCCAGTCAGGATCTCGGTTTCTGTCTCGTTGGGGGTGATAAGGTCGATATAGGGATAGACATCATCACTCAAGGGTTTGGCGGGTGCTGGGTTGATAATCACATAGGTATTGGCCTGGTGGGCCTCTTTGGCCGCCAGCTCCACCCCATCAATCGGTGTTTCCAGCTGCATCAGCAGGTAGTCTGCCTGGCGCAGGCTATCGAGTTGCTCGGTAACAAATGCTTTGGTCAGCATGGCATTGGCGTTGGGGGCAACACTGATGCAGTTGCAGCCCTGCTCATCGACCATGATAAGGGCCAAGCCGGTGGCCACATCGTCCAGTTGAACCATTTTGCTGGTATCCATACCAGATCGCTGATAATCCGCGATCAACTGGTTGGCAAAATCATCTTTACCCAGGCAGGAGATAAAACTGAGTTTACCGCCCATGTTGCTGACAGCTACTGCCTGGTTGGCGCCTTTGCCACCGCGAGCGCTGAAAAATTCATAGCCGATGATGGTCTCGCCTTTTTTTGGCAGATGGCTGGATTTGTTAACCAGATCCTGATTGGTACTACCCAGAACGACAATTTTATTATTCAACATGATAGATATCCTGTATTAAATGCTATTCGCGGCGATGATCAGAGCAATGCCAAGAATATAGAAAGCAAACATAGCGTTGATGAGCTTGTTGGTTCCGGCAGGTGCGCTGGCAAATTCACGCCAGACAAAGACACCCCAAATAACGGCAATCATGGTGGCACCCTGACCGAGGCCATAGGAAATAGCGTAGCCTGCCGGGCCAGAGGCCAAAATGCTGAAGCTCATGCCAATACTCCAGATAACGCCACCGAGAATACCGACCGCATGCTCTTTGACGGTCCCTTTGAAGTAATCGCTACCATTAATGACCGGGCCAGAGATTGGCTTCTTCATCATGATGGTATTCCAGACAAAGCTGGAGAGGAGTACACCAATGGCAAAGAAGACCAGCGCGGAATAAGGAGTGAGCAAACCGGCTGCCGGTGCAGAAAAATCAACGGCCATAGAGGCTGCGACAAAGCGATAGAACCAGCCCATGACCACACCGGCAATGATGGCAGTGATCAAACCACGCATTTTTGCACTCTGTTGCTGCTTGAGACGGCCGTAAGCAATAGCGGTCAAGATAATCGCAACGGTGACACAGGCAACGCCGATAAAGAGCACATAAGGTTCGCCAACCGGTACGGCCAGATAATTGACGATAACGCCAAGTACCAGTGCAATCCCGACGCCAACCGGGAACGCAACAGCCATTCCCGCCAGTGCAATAGCGGCCACCAGCAAGATATTACCCAGGTTGAAAATGATGCCACCGAGGATGGCCAGGCCAAAGTTTTGCCAATCAGCTTGCTGTAAATCGGCTATAAAGTGGCGACCTTCATCACCGGACGAGCCTAACGTGAACGCCAGCAGCAAGGTAAACAACAGGATGCCGATTGAATAGTCCCAATAATATAACTGGAAAGGCCATTTTTTTCATCAACCAGCTTGGTGGTGTTGGCCCAAGAGCCCCAACATATCATGGTAATAATACACATGATAATCGCAATGGAGTACGAGTGGATGACTAACATAAATACCTCTGTCAGTAATAGTGTAAATAGATTGGCAGTTAATTTGTTTACAGTGTGTTGTTACAAATTATTTGTGGATAACCTTGCTTCAACCAGAGATGTGTCTGGCATATTTGATGCACCACGACGTTCGACTTTCAATGATGCGAATGCATTGGCAAATATCAGTGAATCTTCAATCGACTTACCATTGGCAATAGAGGCAGCAAGCGATCCATTAAATGAGTCGCCGGCCCCGCTGCTATCAATTACGGCTGCCTTGTGCCCAGCCAAATGAAAGTGACGGTTCCCGTTAAAATAGTGGCACCCTTTATCGCCCAGCGTGATGATGACATGTTTAACTCCCAGCTTATATATTCTCTTTGCCGCCAGTCTGGCTGATTTATGATCATTGATAACAATGCCAGACAAATCTGAAGCCTCAATCTCATTGGGGGTGATGATATCGACAAAAGGCAATATTTTCTTCACGCTATCATTATATGGAGTCGGGTTGAGAATGGTCGTCGCACCACTTTTCTTTGCATAAGTTATCGCAAGTGACATGATGTCGAAGTTGTTTTCCAGTTGGGTCAAAAAAACGCGACAGTCACGAATATAATCGAGATCATGAATGATATCATCCACTGTGATGTGGCTGTTGGCACCCAAGTTAATTGCAATTTTATTTTCGCCAGAGGGTTGTGATACCAGAATGATGGCATTACCCGTTGGGTGCTCTGCATCCTCAAGAATATTCAATGAGGCAATATTGGCATTCGCCAGGTAGTTTTTGGCTCTATCGGCAAACAGGTCCTGACCTACCTTGATTGTCAGGTGAACCTGATCATTTATTTTTGCAGCCGCAATTGCCTGGTTTGCTCCCTTGCCACCACCATAATATTTAGTAGAGTGTGCCAGCACACTTTCCCCAACTTTTGGAAATTCATTTACTTCTAATACAATGTCAATATTGAATGATCCCAATATATAAATCTCTGGAGAGGTTTCATTGGCCCTGCTTACCGCAGGGTAACTCCTGGCCTTGGTGGTGGAGGACGTCTCAAGCAGAGTCGATATATTGTTGATGCAGGGCGAGATCGTGAACATTTTGTTAAAAATTAAAAATAGTTTTTTGCCTACAAAACAAATACTTATAGGCCTGTG
>NZ_JAPCJA010000044.1:0-42433 GCF_027707745.1 Aeromonas sp. QDB23 | reverse complement strand
TGATGGATCCAACCCCTCCGCTGCTATAGTGCAGTCGGCTTCTGACGTTCAGTGCAGCCGTCTTCTGAAAACGACAGTCAGAATAGAGTCTGCTTTCCCATTTTTTGACACATGCCCGCGAAGGTTATAGATTTCAGCCTGACAGAAATGGGCTTTGAGGCACAACGGAACAGAAAGTGCACTTAAGCCGCCTTCAACCAAGGAGACATCGTGCAGGGGCACCGCATCGGCTACGTCCGGGTCAGCAGCTTTGACCAGAACCCGGAACGCCAGCTGGAACAAACCCAGGTGAGCAAGGTGTTCACCGACAAGGCATCGGGCAAGGACACCCAGCGCCCCCAGCTCGAAGCGCTGCTGAGCTTCGTCCGCGAAGGCGATACAGTGGTGGTGCACAGCATGGATCGGCTGGCCCGCAACCTCGATGACCTGCGTCGCTTGGTACAGAAGCTGACTCAGCGCGGCGTGCGCATCGAGTTCCTGAAGGAGGGCCTGGTGTTCACTGGCGAGGACTCGCCGATGGCCAACCTGATGCTGTCGGTGATGGGGGCCTTCGCTGAGTTCGAGCGCGCCCTGATCCGCGAGCGGCAGCGTGAGGGCATCGCCTTGGCCAAGCAGCGTGGCGCGTACCGGGGCCGCAAGAAAGCCCTGTCCGATGAGCAGGCTGCTACCCTGCGGCAGCGAGCGACGGCCGGCGAGCCCAAGGCGCAGCTTGCCCGCGAGTTCAACATCAGCCGGGAAACCCTCTACCAGTACCTCCGCACGGACGACTGACACATGCCGCGTCGCTTGATCCTCTCGGCCACGGAGCGGGACACCCTGCTTGCGCTGCCGGAAAGCCAGGATGACCTGATCCGCTACTACACCTTCAACGACTCCGACCTGTCGCTGATCCGCCAGCGACGCGGCGACGCCAACCGCCTCGGCTTCGCCGTGCAGCTCTGCCTGCTGCGCTACCCCGGTTACGCGCTGGGAACCGACAGCGAGCTGCCCGAGCCGGTCATCCTGTGGGTGGCGAAGCAAGTCCAGGCCGAGCCGGCGAGCTGGGCAAAGTACGGCGAGCGCGACGTGACCCGTCGCGAGCATGCCCAGGAACTGCGCACCTACCTGCAACTGGCCCCGTTCGGCCTGTCCGACTTCCGCGCCCTGGTGCGCGAGCTAACCGAGCTGGCCCAGCAGACCGACAAAGGCTTGCTGCTGGCCGGTCAGGCCCTGGAGAGCCTACGGCAGAAACGACGCATCCTGCCGGCGCTGAGCGTGATTGACCGGGCCTGCTCGGAAGCCATTGCGCGAGCCAATCGGCGGGTCTACCGCGCCCTGGTCGAACCACTCACGGACTCGCATCGGGCCAAGCTGGACGAGCTGTTGAAGCTCAAGGCCGGCAGCAGCATCACCTGGTTGACCTGGCTGCGCCAGGCACCGCTGAAACCCAACTCTCGGCACATGCTGGAACACATCGAGCGGCTGAAGACATTTCAGTTGGTGGACTTGCCCGAAGGCCTGGGCCGGCACATCCACCAGAACCGCCTGCTCAAGCTGGCCCGCGAGGGTGGGCAGATGACGCCCAAAGACCTCGGTAAGTTCGAGCCGCAGCGCCGCTACGCGACCCTGGCCGCCGTGGTGCTGGAGAGCACCGCGACCGTGATCGATGAGCTGGTCGATCTGCATGACCGCATCCTGGTCAAGCTGTTCAGCGGCGCGAAGCACAAGCATCAGCAGCAGTTCCAGAAGCAGGGCAAGGCGATCAACGACAAGGTGCGCCTGTACTCCAGGATCGGCCAGGCGCTGCTGGAAGCGAAGGAAAGCGGCAGCGACCCCTATGCCGCCATCGAGGCGGTGATTCCCTGGGACGAGTTCACCGAGAGCGTCAGCGAGGCCGAGCTGCTGGCCCGGCCGGAAGGCTTCGACCACCTGCACCTGGTCGGCGAGAACTTCGCCACCCTGCGCCGTTACACGCCGGCCTTGCTGGAGGTGCTGGAACTGCGCGCCGCGCCGGCCGCGCAAGGCGTGCTGGCAGCCGTGCAGACCCTGCGTGAGATGAACGCCGACAACCTGCGCAAGGTGCCGGCCGATGCACCCACGGCCTTCATCAAGCCGCGCTGGAAGCCGCTGGTGATCACCCCGGAAGGCCTCGACCGGAAATTCTACGAAATCTGCGCCCTGTCCGAGCTGAAGAACGCCCTGCGCTCCGGCGACATCTGGGTCAAGGGCTCGCGGCAGTTCCGCGACTTCGACGACTACCTGCTGCCGGCCGAGAAGTTCGCCGCACTCAAGCGCGAGCAGGCCCTGCCCCTGGCGATCAACCCGAACAGCGACCAGTACCTGGAAGAGCGTTTGCAGCTGCTGGACGAGCAGTTGGCCACCGTCACCCGCCTGGCCAAGGACAACGAGCTGCCCGATGCCATCCTCACCGAGTCAGGGCTGAAAATCACCCCGCTGGATGCGGCGGTGCCGGATCGGGCGCAGGCGCTGATCGACCAAACCAGCCAGTTACTGCCGCGCATCAAGATCACCGAACTGCTGATGGACGTGGACGACTGGACGGGCTTCAGCCGCCACTTCACCCACTTGAAGGACGGGGCCGAGGCCAAAGACAGGACGTTGCTGCTGTCCGCAATCCTCGGTGATGCGATCAACCTCGGGCTGACCAAGATGGCCGAGTCGAGCCCCGGCCTGACCTACGCCAAGCTGTCCTGGCTGCAAGCCTGGCACATCCGCGACGAAACCTATTCGGCGGCCTTGGCCGAGCTGGTCAACCACCAGTATCGCCACGCCTTTGCCGCCCACTGGGGCGACGGCACGACCTCATCCTCCGATGGCCAGCGCTTCCGCGCGGGTGGCCGGGGCGAGAGCACCGGGCACGTCAACCCGAAGTACGGTAGCGAGCCGGGACGGCTGTTCTATACCCATATCTCCGACCAGTACGCGCCGTTCAGCACCCGCGTGGTGAATGTCGGCGTCCGCGATTCCACCTATGTGCTCGACGGCCTGCTGTACCACGAGTCCGACCTGCGGATCGAGGAGCACTACACCGACACGGCCGGCTTCACCGATCACGTCTTTGCCCTGATGCACCTGCTAGGCTTCCGCTTCGCGCCGCGCATCCGCGACCTCGGCGAAACCAAGCTGTACGTGCCGCAGGGCGTGCAAGCCTACCCGACGTTGCGCCCGCTGATCGGCGGCACCCTGAACATCAAGCACGTGCGTGCCCACTGGGACGACATCCTGCGCCTGGCCAGCTCGATCAAGCAGGGCACCGTCACCGCCTCGCTGATGCTGCGCAAGCTCGGCAGCTACCCGCGCCAGAACGGACTGGCCGTGGCCCTGCGCGAGCTGGGCCGGATCGAGCGCACGCTGTTCATCCTGGACTGGCTGCAAAGTGTTGAACTGCGCCGCCGCGTGCATGCCGGCCTGAACAAAGGTGAGGCGCGCAACTCGCTGGCCAGGGCGGTGTTCTTCAACCGCCTTGGGGAAATCAGGGATCGGAGCTTCGAGCAGCAGCGCTACCGGGCCAGCGGCCTCAACCTGGTGACGGCGGCTATCGTGCTGTGGAACACGGTGTACCTGGAACGCGCCACCCAGGGGTTGGTCGAGGCCGGCAAGCCGGTGGACGGCGAGCTGCTGCAATTCCTGTCGCCGCTGGGCTGGGAGCACATCAACCTAACCGGCGATTACGTCTGGCGGCAGAGCCGCAGACTGGAAGACGGGAAGTTTCGGCCCTTACGGATGCCCGGAAAACCTTAGCGTACGATTTTTTCCGAATTCTGCGGGCTCCCCAAGAAGGTGGCCACCGCAGCCGGAGCGGTTGCGGGGGGTTATGCCGGTAATCAGGTGCAGGGCAATATGCAGGCGGGGGATACCTACACCACCACCGAGCAGCGCTGCAAAACTGTGCAGGATAGCAGCGTCAACACCATCGGTTATGACGTGACCTATCGCCTCGCAGGTCAAGAGGGAGTGATCCGCATGAAGCAAGCCCCCGGCGCCACCATTCCGGTCAAGGATGGCAAACTGGTGATCGACCAGCCAAAAGTGTGATGTCTCCTGGCGCCAGTCAGCAGCAGGCCCGCCTCTTTCGAGGTGGGCCTGTGGTTTTTGGGGCGGCTTGATTTCCTTTTTTCAAACAACGGCGCGCACCACTCACGGTCACGGCCCCCGAACTATCACTCCTTGCAGCACTTTTTCACCGCCCGCACCACGTTCTGATAACCGGTGCAGCGGCAGAGGTTGCCTGAAAGCCCGCGGCGGATCTCCGCATCGGTCAAGGGGCGGCGCTCGGTCTTGTCGAGCAGGGCCGCGCTCGCCATCACGAGGCCAGGGGTGCAAAAACCGCACTGCACCGCCCCCTCGTCGATAAAGGCCTGCTGCACGTCGGAGAGCTCATTGCCTTTGCGCTCCCCCTCCACGGTGCGAATGGATTTGCCATCGGCCCAGACCGCCAGATAGAGGCAGCTGTCGATGGCGGTGCCATTCACCCGCACGGTACAGGCGCCACACTCGCCGACACTGCACCCCTCTTTCACGCTGATAAGCCCCTGCTGACGCAGGAAATGAAGCAGCGACATGGTGGGCGACACCGCATAGGAGTAGGGTTTGCCGTTGATTTCGCACTGGATCTCTACGGCGGGACAGGTTTGCGGTTGCATCATAGGATCTTGCCTCCGGCACGTTCGACTGCGCAGGCGACCACCCGCTGCGCCAGGGTTTTGATAAGGTGCAGGCGAAACTCCTTCTCTGCCCGCCAGGAGGAACGCGGCGCCACATCGGCCACCACCGCCTCGGCAATCGCTGCCAGTGTAGCGCGAGTCAGCGGTTGCCCCTCGGCCGCGGCTTCCGCGTGAGGGGTGCGCACCGGAGTCGGAGCCGCCACGCCATAGGCCAGCCGCAGACTCTTGAAGTGGCCATCCTCAATCTGGCAGTAGGCGGCGCAGCCGATGGTGGCGATATCCATGGCACCCCGCATGGCGTATTTGAAGTAGTGGGATCCCACATGGGGGTGTGAGTCCGGGGCAAAGTGAAACGCCACCAGGATCTCCGCCGGTTGCAGCGCCACCTTGCCGGGGCCGGTGTGAAAACCGGCGATGGGGATGCGGCGTGTGCCGTCTGGCCCGGCAATTTCCAGCTCGGCTTCCAGCGCAACCGTCGGCGCCGCCGAGTCGGCACTGGTGGCACCGTTGCAGATATTGCCGCCATAGGTGGCGACGTTGCGGATCTGCGGCCCGGCGATGGTGGCGGCCGCCTCGGCCAGCATCGGCAGGCGGCGCTGCACCAGCTCGTTTTCGATGATCTCGGTAAAGGTGGTGCCGGAGCCGATACGGATCGACCCATCAGGCAACTCGCTTACCCCTTTAAGCTCGGGCAAGTCGTGAATATCGACGATATGGCGGTAGGCGGCGTTGAGGTGATGAAGCTGGATCATCACATCGGTGCCACCGGCCAGCAGGCGCGCCTCGGGGTCGGCCTGACGCAGGGCGACCGCCTCGGCCACGCTGTGCGCCTTGTAGTAACGGGCAATATCAAACATGGTGTTGCTCCTCCCCTGAGCCCTCGCCAATCAAACCCGCCGCGACAAACTCCCGAAACAGGGTTTTGGGGGTGATGGGCAGCTCGTTGATGGCCACCCCGGTCGCCATGCGAATGGCGTTACGGATAGCGGGGCCCGGCGAGATAATGGGCGGTTCCCCCAGTGATTTGTGGCCATAGACCGACTGGGGCTCATAGGTCTGCACGAAGTCGCATTCGAGTTCGGGCAAGTCCAGCATGGTGGGGAACTTGTAGTCGAGCAGGTTGGGGTTACGTACCACGCCGGTCTTGGCGTCGATGATCATCTCCTCAAACAGCGACCAGCCGATCCCCATCCCCATGCCACCGTGCACCTGCCCCTCTGCCAGCTGCGGATTGAGGATCTTGCCGGCATCGTGCAGGTTAATGATGCGATTGATGGTCACCTTGCAGAGATCGATATCGACGCTGAGATCGACAAAGGTACAGCCGAAACTCGGCGGGTTGGTGGTGGTCTTGTGGGAGACCTCGGCGGTGATCTGGCCGCCGATGGTGAGGTGGTAATAGGCGTTGACCGACACCTCGGCCACGCTGATCAGCACCTTGTCCGGCGCACCGGCCAGCACCACATAACCATCGATCAGGGTCAGGGATCCCACATCCTGATGGCAGAGCTGGGCTGCAAGCGACAAAATGCGGGCCCGCAGTTGCAGCGCCGCCTGATGGATAGCGGGGGCCGCCACATAGCTCTGGCGCGAGGCGAACGAGCCCGGATCGTAGGCGGTGATGTCGGTATCCTGAGTCGAGATGACCCGGATCTGCTCAAACGGGATCCCCAGAGTCTGGGCCGCCATCTGGGCAAAGACGGTATCCGACCCCTGCCCTATCTCGGTGGCGCCGATCTGCAGATTGACGGTGCCATCCTGGTTGAGCAGCATACGGGCACCGGCAATTTCGACCCCCACCGGATAGGTATTGGAACCGTAGCTAAAGCACGCTACCCCGATGCCACGCCGCACCCGGCTCGCCGGATCCTGCCCCAAGCACTCGGCCTTGAGCCGATCCCACTCGAACATCTCGCGACCACGCAGCAGGCAGTCTGGCAGCCCCGCGCTGTAGATGGTCTTCTGGTTGACCTGATTGACATCTCCTTCTCGCGCCACGTTGGCGATCCGCACATCGAGCGGGTCTAACCCCAACTCGGCGCAGGCATCATCCAGCATGCACTCGAGGGCAAAAATCACCTGCGGCGCGCCGTAACCGCGCATGGCACCGGCAGTGGGCAGGTTGCTGTAGAAAGTCTTGGCGTCATAGCCGAAGGCGCTGCGCGGATAGAGGTAACTGATCTTGTTGCCACCAGCACTGGCGATGGAGTGGCCGTGAGAGGCATAGCCGCCGGTGTTGGAGAGTACATCGAGCTGATAGCCCTTGAGGGTGCCGTCGCGGTTGAGGCCCATCTTGCCGTCGATGGCAAAGCCGTGACGGGTGCGGGAGGCGAAGAAGCACTCCTCCCGGCTCAGGGTCACCTTGACCGGTACGCCGCCGAGCTTGTAGCTCAAAAACGCCGCCATCGGCTCTTCCAGCACATCCTGCTTGTTGCCAAAACCGCCGCCCATATAGGGCTTGATCACCCGCACGCTGGACCAGGGCAGGCCGAGGGACTTGGCCACCCGGCTGCGCACTATCTGGGGGATCTGGGTACTGCTGACGACGATGATGTGGTCCGGCTGATCCATGTAGGCGTAGCAGGTCACCGTCTCCAGATGGCAATGCTGCACCACTGGCGTCCGATAGTGTGCCTGAAACTGCAGATCTGCCGCCGCAATGGCCTGCTCCGGATCATTGGCACGAAGCTGGCTTTGGCGCAGCAGATTGCCGCTCGGGTGGATGGGATAGGCACCGTCGGCCAGCGCGCTTTGGGCATCCGTCATCACCGGCAGCGGCTCGTAGGTCACCTTGACCAACGCGGCAGCCTTCTCGGCAACCAGCGGATCGCGCGCCACAACTATGGCGACCCCATCACCAAAGTGACGTACATGGTCGGTGAGCAGGCGGCGGTCTTTCACATCCCGCTTGGCCTCATCGAGGGACCAGGCGTGGCCGGCGGTGCGAAAACAGGTGGCGGGCACATCTTCATGAGTAAACACGGCTTCGACCCCGTGCAGGGCCAGCGCCTCGGTCGCATCGATGGCGAGCACCTTGCCGTGGGCGATATTGCTTCGCACATACTTGGCGTGGCGCATCCCGAGCATGATGTTGTCATCGGTATAGCGGGCGCTGCCGGTCACCTTGGCCTCGGCATCCACCCGCTTGAGCGGTAATCCTATGGACATATGCAAGTCCTTTTTTCGAAGGGAAAAATCTGGAACCGGCATAAAAAACAGCAAGATATGCGCCTGTTTCCCACCATCGTCAGGACAATGGGGAGAAGTGTGAAGGGGATCCCATCTAACCCGCTTTTGTTGGCCCATTGCGAGTGACCAAGCACTGCTCCTGAGCACATGGGGCGCATCGGCGGTGAAAAAAGCGGCATGGCGAGGACAACAAGGGCGAGAGCCTATCAATCTGGTAGGGGGATTTATCAAAATGGTACCGCGATGACACCACCCAACTGCGGAGACTACCGAGGCGTGATAGCACGCGTGGGCGGGCTGAGCGCCGCAGACATAAGCAGATATAAAAAACGCAGGCATAAAAATGGGGCCGCCAGTGCGACCCCAAACGGGAGGGTTATCCCTAAATAGCCCACCCCCCAGCATAAAAGAGCACCAGCGCCAGGGCGATGACCACGGTGCCGACGTTGAGCTTGTGCCACTCCTTCGAGCAGATGCGGCCGATCACCAGCGAGCTGAAGCCCAGCATGATGCCGGTGACGATGTTGCAGGTAAGCACGATAAAGACCGCACACACCAGCCCGGACATGGCGCCGACAAAGTCATCGAAATCGAGCTTGGTGACATTGCTCAGCATCAAGAGCCCCACATACATCAGGGCTGGCGCGGTGGCATAGGCCGGCACCAGATAGGAGAGCGGCGAGAGGAACAGCATCAGCAGGAACAGGCCGCCGACCACGGTCGCGGTCAGGCCGGTTTTGCCCCCCGCCGCCGTGCCTGCTGCCGATTCGATATAGACGGCAGCCGGGGCCGCCCCCACCAGACTGGAGAAGATGCTGCTGACCGAGTCGGCACTGAGCGCCTTGCCGCTGTTGATGATGTGACCATCTTTATCGAGCAGGTTGGCCTGCCCCGCTACCGCCCGGATGGTGCCGGTGGCATCAAATACCGCCGTCATCACCAGCGCCAGCACGCTCGGCAACACCAGCGGCGAGAGGGCCCCCATGATATCCAGACTGAAGATCAGGGACTGACCTTGCGCGTCCGAGAGGCTCGGCAGGGCGAATAGCCCCTGATACTTCACCGCCGGATCGAAAATGAGACCAAAGATGGAGATGGCGATGATCACCAGCAGGATCCCCCCCGGTACTTTCAGCTTCTCCAGCCCGAAGATCACCGCCAGGCCGATCAGGGACATGATGACCGGCATGGAGGTAAAGGCCCCCAGCGCCACCGGCAGCCCCTCCAGCGGGTTCTTGATCACCAGCCCCACCCCGTTGGCGGCGATGAGCAGCAGGAAGAGACCAATCCCGATACCGGTGCCGTGGGCAATCCCCATCGGCAGGTTGTCGAGGATCCAGCTACGCACCCCGGTCACCGAGATGGCGGTAAAGAGCACCCCCATCAGGAAGACGGCGCCCAGCGCCACCGGGATCGGGATCTGCTGCCCCAGCACCAGACTGAAGGCGGTAAACGCAGTCAGCGAGATGGCGCAACCGATGGCCATCGGCAACTTGGCCCAGAGCCCCATCAAGAGCGAACCGAAACCCGCCACCAGGCAGGTGGCGACAAACACGGCGCCGGGGGGAAAGCCTGCCTTGCCGAGCATGCTCGGCACCACGATCACCGAGTAGACCATGGCGAGGAAGGTGGTGAGACCCGCCAGTACCTCCTGTCTGATATTGCTGCCCCGCTCGCTGATCATAAAGTAGCGATCAAGTGCCGTGAGCGGCTGTTGCTGCGATGCGCTCTGGCTGGCGTCACTATTCGCCTGCCCTTCCACGCTGTTAATCCTGCTGTTTGCTTGGGTCATACCCAACTCCTTCACACGCGCCTGAATGTTCCATGACGAAATGGCGGCAGGATCTGCGGATCTGTCGATGCCAGCCTGTGCAGTGACAGCCTGAAGCGACAGAGAGACCAGGAGAGGCAGCTTTGACTCAAACGTTTGCCTTGCTGGTCAAAAAACCGGGCCATTTCACCTTCTGTTGCGGGGAGATCCCCTGTCGTGCCGCGGAACCGGCGCCCCCGTTGGAGTACGCCAGCCTCCGTATTCTGCGGGGCTGCGCCGAGGCAGCACCCTCTATTCCCTACCCCCGTTCGTGTACCAGTTGGCCATCCACATAGGTGCGGTAGATGGACCTGTCATCCCCCAGGGTCAGCAACACAAAGAGCTTGTCCCGCAGGGTGGTGGAGTTGTCATAACGCAGCTGCTGCAACGGGGTGGCGACCGGGTCGAGCACCACGAAATCCGCCTCCTTGCCCACCGCAAAGCTGCCGATCTTCTCGTCAAGCCCGAGCGAATGGGCCCCGCCCAGCGTGGCCAGATAGAAGGCCTGATAGGCCGAGAGCCGCTCGCCCTGCAGTTGCATCACCTTGTAGGCCTCGTTGAGGGTCTGCAGCATGTTGAAGGTGGTGCCCGCGCCGATGTCGGTGCCCATCCCCACCTTCACCTGCTTGCGCCACGCCTTGTGCAGCTTGAACAGCCCACTGCCGAGATAAAGATTGGAGGTGGGGCAGAAGGCGATGGTGGAGCCGGTCTCTTTCAGGCAATCCCACTCCTGCTCTTCCAGATGGACGCAGTGGGCAAACACGCAGTTGTGGCCGGTCAGCCCGTGCTGGTGATAGACATCGAGATAACCCTTATGCGCCGGAAAGAGGGATTTCACCCAGGCGATCTCGTCCTTGTTTTCACACAGATGGGTGTGCAGATAGGTGGTGGGAAACTCTTCGCGCAGTCGCCGCGCCATCGCCAGCTGCTCGGGTGTCGAGGTGGGTGCAAATCGTGGTGTGATGGCATAGAGCAGGCGACCGTTGCCGTGCCAGCGCTCGATAAGCGCCTTGCTCTGCACATAACTGCTCTCGGCGGTATCGAGCAGATAGTCGGGCGCATTGCGATCCATCATCACCTTGCCGGCGATCATCCGCATATTGATGCGGCTCGCCGCCTCGAACAGGGCATCCACCGACTCGGGGTGGACGGTGCCGAACACCAGCGCCGTGGTGGTGCCGTTGCGCAGCAGCTGCTTGATAAAGAAGGTGGACATCTCGCGGGCATATTCGAGGTCGTTGTAGCGCCGCTCGGCCGGGAAGGTGTGGCGGTTGAGCCACTCCAGCAGTTGCTCGCCATAGGCCCCCACCATCTCGCTTTGGGGATAGTGAATGTGGGTATCGACAAAACCCGGCACTATCATCTTGCCGCGGTAATCGCGCACCCGCACCTCGGCCGGAATGCGATCCTTGCCCTCCTCCCACTGACCGAACCAGTCGATGCAGCCGTTGCGAATGATCAGCAGGCCATCCTCGATAAGACGGGCATTGGCCTCAATCTCCTCGGGCTGATCCACCACCCGGGTGATATCGAAGAAGCTGCCACGCACCGCTTTGACAGAGTTGTCGTTTTTCATAACCGTTTCCCTGTTTTTCTTGTTCTGTTGACGTTTTTTGTCGGTTTAACCGTCAGATCCGTTCCACTTGTGGCACCACCGCTTGCCCGGGCACTGGCTCTGGTGAATCCTCACCCTTCCTGCCCCCTGGCTGACCCGCACTGCGGGCGGTAAAGATCACATCCGGTTTGTCGCTCAGCTGGATCACCTCCACTGCCTCGGCATCCTTGATAGCCGCCTTGCGCTTGCGGCTTTGCGGCAACACCAGATTCATGATGATGGCGGTGATGCCGCCAGCGCAGATGGGGTTCTCCACCAGCATGTAGATACCCGCCGGCAACACCTTGAAGACGTTCGGGTCGTAGGAGACGCCGAGCCCCAACCCCAGCGAGGTGGCAACAATCAGGGTCTCGCGCCGATCGAAGCCGTGACTGATGATGATGCGACCACCGGCGATGGCGATCATGGAGAACATGATGACCATGGCCCCACCCATCACCGGCGACGGTATGGTGGTGAAGAAGCGCCCTACTACAGGGAAGAGCCCCAGCAGCACCAGCATGACGGCAATAAACTTGCCCACATGACGGGATGCCACCCCGGTCATCTGGATCACCCCGTTGTTCTGGGCAAAGGTGGTCAGAGGCAGGGAGCCGAGTGCCGAGGCGATCACCGATACCAGACCGTCGGCCAGCACGCCGCCGGAGAGGCGTTTTTGAAACTCGGGGCCCTGGATCTCCCGCCGGGAGACCATGGCGGTAGCGGTAATGTCACCCACTGCCTCCAGCACGCTCAGCAGATAGATGGTGCCCGCCAGCAGAAAGGCGTGAAAATCGAAGGAGAAACCGTACTTGAACGGAATTGGCACAGTGATAAGCGGCAGGTTCTCAAGGGCAGAGAAATCCACCATGCCGAGCATCAGGGCCACCGCATAGCCCACCATCAGACCGATAGCGATCCCGCTCATGCGAAGCAAGGGGCTTCGGCTGCAGTTGAAGGCGACGATGACGCAGAGCACCAGCAGCCCCAGCCCGATGTTCTCGTATTTGCCAAAGGTGCCGCTGCTCATGGCGGAGAAGCCGCCGCCAAAGTCGATGATCCCCACCTTGATAAGGCTCAGACCAATCATCAGCACTACTACCCCGCTCACGGTCGGGGTGATCACCCGCTTGAGATAGGGCAATACAAAGGAGGAGCCCATCACCAGAAAGGCGCCGACAAAGGAGACCCCGAGCAGGGTCGAGACAATCAGCTCCTCGTGGATACCATCTTTCTTCATGGCGCCGCCGAGCGCGATCATCACGGTCACGAAGGAGAAGTTGACCGACTGGATGGAGAGCAGCCCCGAACCGATGGGGCCATAACGATTCACCTGCAGCCAGGTGCCGATACCGGAGGCGATCATCGCCATGGAGACCAGATAGGCGGTGGTCTCGGTGGAGAGGCCCAGCGCGCCGCCGACAATCAACGCCGGGGTCACCATGGGAACAAAAATCGCCAGCAGATGGGTCACTGCGCCCATCAGGGTTTGATAAAACGGGGGTTTGTCTTCCAGCTCGTAAATAAGATCAGAGTGCTTGCGTGTTGTTTTAGACATCGTGTTTGTCCCATCACACAGAATGGAGGCGGAGTACTCATTCCGCCGTCAGGCGCTGGGGGCGAGCGTTCACCCGCCCCTCACCTTTTCTTTTGTTATGCCGACACTTTTGGCTCCAGCTTGCCCAGTTCGCGCAGGATCTGCTCCGGCGTGAAGTGCCACTTGCGCAGCCAGACACCGCAGGCGTCGTGGATGGCGGTGGCGATGGCGGGCGCCGCACCGTTCACCCCGATCTCCGAGATGGACTTGGCGCCGTAGGGGCCGACCTTGTCATCACTCGGTACCAGGAAGGCCCGGAAATCGCGCGGAATGTCGCCAATCTTGGGCGCGCCATAGCTCTTGAGATCCCGGGTCAGCGGGATGCCCTTGCTGTCGTAGCAGATCTCCTCGCTCATGGTGTGGCCGATGGCCCGCATGGTCGCCCCGTAGATCTGGCCGAGGGCCAGTTCCGGGTTGATGGGAGTACCGCAGTCGAGCAGGGCGTAGAACTTGTCGAGACGGATCTCGCCAGTTCTGACGTTGACCGCCACCTCGGCGAAGTTGGCCCCATACGGGAAGGCAAGCTCCGAGGTGATGTAGCTGGCGGTGCCCACCAGAATACCGAAGCCGGTGCCGGTCTCCGCCTTGTGGGCCAGCTTGGCGAGGGTCACTTCCCCCTGCTTGCCGCGCACGATACCCGGGTGAACCAGTTCCACATCCTCAACCGGCTCGCCCAGCATGGCGGCGCCGTGGAACAGGATCTTCGCCTTGAGGTTCTCGGCCGCCATCTTGGCTGCGTTGCCGGAGAAGCAGGTACCGGACGAGGCGTAGGCCCCCTTGTCGAACAGGGCGTGGTCGGTGTCGCCAGAGATCACATGCACATCGCTGAGCGGGCAACCGAGCACCTCGGCGGTCAGTTTGGCCACCACGGTATCGAGGCCGGTGCCGATATCGGCGCCACCGGAGTGGACGATAAAGGTGCCGTCCGATTCCAGCTTGACCATGCAGTTAGCCTGATCGATGTCCGGGATCCCCGATTTTTGCATGATGATGGCGACACCACGGCCGATGCGCCAATCCCCGTCAGCGGGTTTGGGGCTATCCCAGGCAATCAACTCGCGACCCTGCTTGAGGATGGGTTCGAGGGCACAGCTGGCGGCGTGGGGCACAGAAGTCGGCATCTTGCCCTCACCGATGGCACCCAACACCTTGAGGATATCCCCTTCGTGCACCCTGTTGTGCTCCACCATGTCGAGCTGATCGATGCCGAGTCGCTCGGCCAGTTCGGCAATCGCCATGGTCAGCGCGAAGTTGCCCTTGGGCGCGCCGTAACCCTGATAGGCGCCGGTCGGGCAGATGTTGCTGTAGTAGGTGTTGACGGTAAAGCGCACGTTGTCGCACGGATAGAGCGGCAAAGAGAGCGCCGGGCCGTTACTCGGCACCGTCAGGGAGTGGTTACCGTAAGGGCCGGTATTGGCGCGGAAATCCATCTCGATGGCGGTGATGGTGCCATCTTTCTTGGCCCCCACTTTCACCTTCACCTTGGCCACGTGGCGGGAGGTGTTGCTGATGAACTCCTCTTCACGGGTATAGCGGAAGGTGACGGGGCGGCCGGTGACCTTGGTCGCCCAGGCGCACACCTCTTCCAGCAGGATATCCTGCTTGGAGCCAAAGCCGCCCCCTACCCGCTCCTTGATCACGTGCACCTGATGTTGCTTGAGGCCGACGATACGTGCCACCTGACGGCGCACGTGCCACGGCACCTGGGTGGAGGCGTGAATAACCAGACGATCCCCATCCATGTAGGTGAAGCAGATGTGCGGCTCGGTCGGGCACTGCTGGGCCTGGGTCGATTCGTAGGTGCGCTCGACAATTTCGTCCGCCTCGGCAAAGCCTTTTGCCACATCACCGATCTGGCCATGGACGCTGGCGGCCAGGTTCTCGTGCGGGCGAGAGCCGATGGGGAAGTTGATGATCATGTGCTCGTCGCCACGGCGTACCGAGCAGGCGTTCTGCTGCTCGAGATCCGCAGGGGCACCAGCCATGTAGATGATGGGTTCGTCGTGGACCAGCGGTGCATTGGGGGCCATCGCTTCATCGATGTTCATAACCGCAGGCAGCACCTGATACTCGACATCGATGAGTTTCAGGGCCGCCAGCGCGACCGCTTCGCTCTCGGCCACCACGGCGGCGACACGATCACCGACGTGGCGCACCTTGCGGCTGAACATGCGGCGATCGAGCGGTGACGGCTCGGGGGCACTCTGGCCACCCGGGGTGTAAAACACATCCGGGCAGTTGAGATAAGTAATGACATGCACCACACCCGGCAGCGCCTCGGCGCGGCTCACATCGAGTTTGGTGATCACCGCATGGGGATGGGGGCTGCGCAGCATCTTGATGATCAGCGCATCGTCGGTAACCCGATCCTCCACGTAGCAGGGCTTGGCCTGCACCATCTTGGCGGCGTCCACTTTCGGGCAGCTCTTTCCGATATGGCGCAGGTCGTCGCGAAACTCCGGGGCGATCTGGCACAGATAATCCGGGTCCTTCATCCGTGAGCAGGCAAGCTCGATGGCCTGATAGAACTGCTGGTAACCGCCATCGCGGTGAAACAGGCCAGAGAGGGCGTCGTCGATTTGATCACGGCTGGGCTCGGGATGACGATCAAGCAGGTCGGTGACAATCAGCGCCGCGGCCGGATCGTTGTAGCCGGACTGCACCACCCCCACGTCCACCATCGCCTGCTGCACCAGACTGAGCTGGTTCCAGCTGCCCAGCGACTCGGCGGTGCGCACCTGCGCGCCCTCCAGCTGGGCGGCGATCAGCAGGGAGGCGTTGATCACCTTGCCGTTGAAGAGAATGGCGTCGGAGCCAGCAAAACCGAAGCCGTCGTCACTGTTGCGCACCGAGTGCATCCGGCACTGATTGAACAGCACCCGCTGGGCATTGTCACCGGCCTTGCAGATGACGGTACGCAGGGCACCGTTCAGGGTAAAGTTGAGTTCCATCATGCTTGCACCTCCTGCTGCTGGCAGTCCACCAGCAGATCCGCCACTACCACGCCGGTGATATACCGCTTGTAACTCACGCTGCCCGCCAGATCCTCGCGGGGCGAAATCAGCTCGCTCACGGCGGCCTCCAGCGCGGCATCGTGCAGATCGCGGCGCTCCAGATCCCGCAGACGCATCGGCTGCGGGGTGACGCCAGCGACGGCCACCCGCATCTCGCCAATGCTGTCGAGGGCCACGGCGGCGGTCATCACCGCCAGCCCGTCAGCGTTGCGGCTGATGCGGCGAATGGCGCAGCGCAGTTCAGGCTCCGGCAGCACAATCCCCAGCACCAGGGCATTGCGCTGATCCGCCAGATAGGCGTCGATGGGTTGCAGCAGGTTGTTCTCCAGCACGACCACCGCTTCGAGCACCAGCAGCACCGGCAGCAAGGGGGAGTCCTGCTGTTGGCAGGCAAGTTCGCCGCCGATGGTGGCCTGATTGCGCAGATGGCGGGAGTAGACAAACCCCAGCGCCTCGCACAGGGCGGCCGGGGTACGGGGATCCTCTTTCAGGGTCTGCAGGGTAACGGTTGCGCCGATATGGAGCTGGCCGTGCTGCTGCTCAATCTGGTCAAGCCCCAGCTTCTCCAGCGAGATGGCGACCTTCTTGTCGGTGCGGGTCGGAGCGGCGTTAAGCTTGCTGCCGCCCCCCATGTAGACGGCGTCGTTGCCGAAGCTGGCCTTGAGTTCCAAAGCCTGACCCAGTTGTTCGGGTCGGAAGAATTGCTCAATCATGTGTCGTCCTTACTCTTGCTGCCCGCCGCCGAGGGTGATCCACAGGGCGGGCAATCCGGTCCAAAACTGTGGAAGGTGGCCTTAGGCCAGCTGATCCATCCGTTGCCACAGGCGGCTAGCCACCTTGCTGGCCTGCTCATAAAGGGGCGAGACATCGAACGGGAACTCGCGATCCTGATAGACCATGCGCCCCTCCACCATCACGCTGTTGACGCTGGCAGAGCCCATGCCAAAGGCGAGATGGCCACCGAGGTTGCGTGGCGCCAGCGGGGTCGGCGCGTCGTAGTCGCAGATGGTGAGGTCGGCCTTGTAGCCGGGCTCCAGGCGGCCAAATTTGGCGCCAAAGTTGCGATCCAGCAGGGTGTTGCCGTTCCACAGGAACCGCGCAAAGCTGTCGGGCCACAGCGCGCCGCCGGCATCTTTGTGCTTGAAGTAGGCAAACTTGAGCTCTTCGAGCATGTCGGAGCCGATGCCATCGGTGCCGAGCGCCAGATTGCGATACTCCGGCAGGTGCATGTTGTAGCCCACGTGGTTGTTCATGTTGGAGCGGGCGTTGTGCACCAGAAAGGCATCGCGGCTGTTAAGCAGCTCGATGTCGGACGGGCTCAGGTAGATGCCGTGGGCCACCAAGGATTTGCTGTCGATCAGGCCAAACTCGTCCAGCCGGGCAATCGGCTCCTTGCCATAGTGGTGGTGGCCGTGAGCCATGTCGTAGCGGTCTTCCGCCACATGGATATGCAGACCACGACCGGTGACCTGCAGCGCTTCGCGCAGCATGGCCAGCCCTTCGTCGGGCACGGTGAAGGGAGCGTGAGCGCCGATGTGGGCCTCCACCAGATAGGGTTCGTTCCCCTTGGCCTTGGCCGCATCGATCTGTTGGGCGAACAGGATGTTCTCCTCCACCCCGGCCTGCAGCTCGGCGAGGCCGCCGTTGCGATCCGTGGTCTCGAAGCAGGTCATGCCGCGCAGACCCGCCTCCATAAACCCTTTGCGCAGCACGTTGAGGGAGCCCTTGATGAAGTTGGGCGAGGCGTGGTGGTCGATCACCGCGCTGCAGCCACTCTTGATCGCCTCCAGCGAGCAGATGAGACCGCTGTAGTAGAGAGACTCCTCATCGAGCGCCCGATCGAGCCGCCACCAGAGGTTTTTCAGGGTAGAAATGAAGTCCGGGCAGGGGGCGATGTTGGCCATGATCCCCCGCGACAGGCCGGAGTAGAAGTGGTTGTGGGCACAGACGATGCCCGGCATCACCAGCTTGCCGCCCATCTCCCGATAGTTGGCCTCCGGGTAGAGGGCCCGCAGATTGGGCCCCACCGCTTTGATAAGGGTGCCCTCGATGGCGATATCCACCCCTTCCAGTACCCGGGTCGGCTCCAGCTGGACGGCGGTGACGTTTTTCAGAATAAACATGGTTTGCTCCTTCGCTTATTCGTTATTCGCTCAGGCCTCGACGGCCCCCAGCAGGTAGTGGTGATGGGCGTGGACATGGCTGATGATCCGGCACATGTCTGCGAGCACCTCGGGGGCATCCTTGATCCGGCTCTGGGCATCGATAGTGAGACGGTAGGTCTCGCCACCCTGACGCACCCGCAGCTCACCACCATCCGCCAGATAGAAACCGGGGTTGCGGCTGTTGTCGAAGTCCTCGGGCAGGCTGAAGATGGTGACCTTGTCCTGATAGGGCTTGCCCTGCCACGGGCAGAACTGGGCGCAGTTGCCGCACTCGTTGCAGTAGGCATCCAGGTGCAATGTCTGGAACTGGTCCTTGAAGCCAGGCACCGCGATGGCGACGTTGGCCCGGTTGGGGCAGACATCCACGCACTTGCTGCAGAGGTAGTTGCACTCGAGGCAGCGGTGCGCCTCTTGCGCCACGAAGGCCTCCCGCTCGCTCTTGTCGACCATGGTGACGGCGATGCTTCCCTTGCGACGGTAGATCTCGTCCTTGCCCGACGGCTGGATTGATACCTCGGCCTGACTGCCAGCGATATGCTCGCGGGCCAGTACCAGATCTGCGGCGCGGCGGGCACCACCGATGGCACCGACGATGGAGGATGGGCCACTCTGCACGTCACCGATCAGGAAGACGTTGCGACGGCTGGTTTCGCCAGTCTGGCTATCCACCTCGGGCCAGCCATCGCTGCCAAGGGGAATGCCCATCGCTTTCAATACTTCGCAGTCAGGCTGTTCGCCGATGGCGGTGATCAAGGCATCCATCTGCATCACTTCGGTCTGTTCGGTGGGCACCGGACGGCGGCGGCCCTGCTCGTCAGGATCCCCCAGCGCCATCATCCGCACGGTGAGCTTGCCATCTTTGTCAAAGCGCTCCGGATTGGTGAGGAAGCAGAAACGTACCCCATCCTCCACCGCTTCCAGGTACTCCTCGCGATAGGCGGGCATCTCTTTTTCGCTGCGACGGTAGATCACGGTCACATCGCGGACACCCGGCACCTTGAGGGCGGCACGGGCGCAATCCATGGCGGTGTTGCCGGCACCGATCACCGCCACATGGCGACCCAGCGGCAGCGGCTTGCCCTGATTGAAACTGCGCAGGAAGTTGAAGGATTTGTAAATCCGCTCGTGACCCCCATCGAGGCGCATGCCGCCATTCTTGTCGGCACCGATGCCAACGAAAACATAGGTAAAGCCATGGGCGTGCAGCTTGTCGACGGTGAGCGCCGGATCGCAACCAAACTCGAACTTGACCCCGTGAGCTGCGACAAAGTCGATGTCGTGCTGGATCAGTTCAGCCGGGATGCGGAACTCGGGGATGATGTGTTTGACCACGCCACCGGCATCGGCTTCGCGCTCGAACACGGTGACCGGGTGACCGGCACGGGCCAGGAAGTAACCGGCTGAGAGACCGGCCGGGCCTGCACCTATTACCGCAACCGGGTGCTTGTCACCGCTGCCTGCCGGCTTGTGCCAGCGCGCCTTGTATCCTTCCCAGCCGCGCTCCAGCGCTACTTTTTTCAGTTCACGGATATTGAGCGGGCTGTCGTAATCGAGACGAGTGCAGTTGTACTGGCACTGGTGATCACAGATATGGCCGGTGATGGCGGGCAAGGCGTTGCGCTGATAAATCAGCTCAAGGGCTGCCACATATTCCCCCTCGCCCATCAGGCGAATGTACTCGGGGATATCCTGATGCACAGCGCAGGCGGTGACGCAGGGCGCCACGTAGCAGTCGGTCATCGGCAGACCGCCGCCCACTTCGATACGATCGTCGGACTTCCACTCCTTCTGGGTGTAATCCATGGTGAGGGCCTTGGCGGCAAGCGCTTCCAGCTTGGCCACATCCACCTGACTCATGCCCCAGCTGCCCGACGCATCTATCTCTTTGAGGCACTCGATCTGGCGCAGGTAGCCACCCGGTTTCAGCAGGTCGGTGGCCATGGTGATGGGACGAATACCGGTCTCGAAGATCTCCGCGATGTTGAACTTGCTGGCACCACCGGAGTAGGAGATGGGCAGCTTGCCATCGAAGGCGCGTGACAGCACGGCCGCCACGTTGATGGAGAGCGGGAACAGTGCGCGACCGGACATATACATTTCATCGCCGGGCAGAGCCCCCTTGCGGTTGATAGTCCCGAGGGTGTTGGTCAGCTTGACCCCGAAGGTGAGCCCCTTCTCGGCCCCCAGCGCCATCAATCGGGTCAGCATCGCCTTGGCCTGATCCAGCTTGAGGTCGTGATCGAACGACTCTTCGCTCAGACCAATGTAATCAAAGCCACAGGTGTCGAGGATCTCGCGCACCCGCGGGTAGCCCAGCAGGGTCGGATTCAGTTTGACGAAGGTGTTGAGCCCCTTCTCTTCCAGCATGTAGCGGCAGATGGCCTCAATCTCGTTGGGCGGGCAGCCGTGCATGGTAGAGAGGGTGACGCCGTGAACCAGATTGGCCGGGATGCGCTCCACCAGCTGTTGCAGGCGATCGCGGCGGGCACCCAGTCCCAGCTCGGCGATAAACTGCTCATCGGCCACCAGCTCGCGCAGCACTTGCTGGTACTCGGCAAACTTCGGACTGGTGCTGGCATCCTTCAAACTGTGGATGAACTGCTGCATCGGCGGCTGTTTGATGCCGTCGAGGTTGTAACCCACGCTCATGTTGAAGATGAAGGACTTGGCCTCTCCGTCGAGGCGCGGGTCGAACACCTCTTCCAGCAGGTAGAGGGCAAACCAGGCTTTCAGATACTCGTCGAACGCCTTGGGCAGGGTGAACTCGGTAGACCACTCGGTGTTGAAGCACTCATCCTCGGCGTCGATACAGGGCTTTGCCAGTTCGAGACGGTCCAGGATCTGCACCGTCTTGAGCTCGATAAAGCGCCCGCCGGTCAGCCAGGAGGTGACGATATTCTGGGCCAGCTGGGTATGGGGGCCAGCCGCCGGACCGATGGGGGTTTCGCAGGTTTCACCGAACACCTTGATCTTGCGCTCGTCCTGCTTGCGATAGAATTGCGCGGCGGGAATACCGAAAATGCTCTGACTCTCTTTATATTCCGCGAAAATACGGGTCAGAAGGTTCTTGAACGGAACGGGTCGCATAATATCGCCCATGGCAATCTCCTTGCAGCTGTTCTGCCCATTGGCAGCATGAATAAATGGGGTATCCCGCACGGGCATTACCCCTTGGCAAGGAGAGGAGCAACTATCAGGCCACACCAGCTACAAAACTATTTTTTAGGGTGAAAGCGTGAGACAGCTCCAATTAATGAGGATATTTTTCGATGCCACCATTATGGGTATTGCGAGTAGTTATCAATCACTCTGAAACTTACTGAATGAGCTGATTAAAAAGAACTCGCACTATCAGATTAAGTGCGAGAAATATCACTTTGATACGCCATTTATCTCCCCGTTATCTTTTTAAAACAGGGTTATTTCGCGCGCTCGGTCTCATTTTCCAGCGCACCGCCCAGCAGCGCCTGATAGCGCTCCGGGGTATCCACATCAAACAGGATGGCGGGGCTGTCGACTGGCACCATACGGTGGGGATGCCCTTGCAACCAGCGCCGTACCGACGGCTGCACCGGGGCCGCTGCCAGCTCGCGGGCAAGGGATTTGGGCAGCAACACCGGATGGCCCGCCTCCCCCTGCCAGGTGGGAAAGAGTGCCTCACAGCCCCGTGCCAGCCAGAGCTGTTGATAGACCTCGCGCGGGATACAGGGGAGATCCCCGTGGCTGATAAAGAGGTAGTCAGCATCACTGGCCGCCAGGGCAGAGCGGATCGAACTGCCCAGCCCCTGCCGATAGTCGGGATTGTGGACGACAACAATATCCGGCCGCTCAAGGTAGCGTTCTTGAAGCTCCTCGCCACGATGGCCCACCACCAGAATAACCCGCTGACAAAAGGCCAGGGCATTTTTGAGACTTGCATCAAGCATTGTCCCCTGGCAATAAGGTAGCATCATTTTCCAGGTACCCATTCGGGAAGATAAACCCGCCGCCGTTATTATACAGTCACACTGCACTTGTTCCTGGCAACGTTGTTTTCCACTCTCTTCGATATTTATTTTGGTCGTCATTATGTCGCACCCACACGCTGTTGCTGTCGCATTTCCAGATATAGATCCGCTATTAAACCCGCTCACCCAAAATATTGATAGCCATACTACCTTAATTAGCCTCTGCGGGGCCGGTGGAAAAACCAGCACCCTGTTCTGGCTGGCGGAATATTTTTATAAACAGGGTAAAAGGGTGCTAATTACCACCACCACCCGGATGTTTCTGCCTGCCCCGTCACACTATCGGGAATTGATCCTGGAAGCCGATCCCGTCCGCCAACTGACCCGCTGTCAGCAACTGCCCGATGAGCCGACTCTGGTCGCCCTGTTCAGCCATATCGATCAGGCCAGCGGCAAGGTGGCGGGCCCCACACCCCAGCAGATTGATCTCATCAAGGGGCAGCAGCGCTTCGATCTCATCCTGGTCGAATCGGATGGCGCCAATCACAAGTTATTGAAAGTGCCCGCTTTGCACGAACCTTGCATTCCCCAAAGCAGTGATTGGGTGATCGCCCTGACGGGCGGCGCCATGGTGGGAGCCAAGGCCGACCCGCAGCAGATCCACCGCTGGGCCGAATTCCAGGCCCTGTGCGGGATAGAGGCCGGTGACCCGCTCGACTGGGCACTGTTTCACAAGCTGCTCTCCCACCCTCAGGGGGTGTTCAAGGGCACCCCGGCCAGGGCGCGCCGGATCTGGTTTATCAATGGCGATTATCAAAATGAGCCGTCATGGCTACCGCCATTGATAAACCTGCTGGCCCGGCACCCCGAGCTCCACGCCATCTGGCAGGGAGCGGTACGGGAGCCACAGCCCATTCGCCACGCACTCGGCTACTTCGCTCAGGATGAGGCACAGCCGCCTCGCCCATGATGATTTAAGGATAAGAAGAGGTACCTTATGAATCTTTTTTCACACGCAGCCCGACTGGAACAGGAGAACACTCCGTTTGCCATTGCCCAGATCATCGAGAGCCGTGGCTCCACGCCCCGCCATCAGGCCCAGATGCTGGTGATGGCCGATGGCCAGATCCTCGGCACCATCGGCGGCGGCATGATTGAACGGCTGGTGATCGAAGAGGCGGTGGCGGCCATTGGTGAGCGCAAACCCCGCATCTTCCATGGCCGGATGGCCCGCAACGGCGAACATGCGGTGGGGTCGGATTGTGGCGGCGCCATGTCAGTCTATATCGATGTCTACGGCCTGCGCCCCCGTCTGGTACTGATCGGCGCCGGTCACGTCAACCGGGCGCTGGCCCATGCCGCCGCGCCGCTGGGTTTTGATATCCATGTGGGCGACTGCTTTGAAGGGAGCCTCAACCCCGATCACTTCCCCGCCAGCACCCATCTCAAACAAGCCGATACCATCAGCGCGGTGATCGAGGCGCTGGCCATCGAGCCCGCCAACTTCGTCATCATCGCCACCAACCATCAGGACAAGGAGGCGCTGGAACGGCTGATAAACCGTCCCCTTGCCTATCTGGGGCTGCTCGCCAGCAAGCGCAAGGTACAGACCTTCACCCAGACCCTGCGCCAGCAAGGGGTGAGTCAGGAGCAACTGCAGCGTTTGCACGCCCCCATCGGCTACAACATCGGTGCCGAGACGCCCGAGGAGATCGCCATCAGCATCCTCGCCGAGTTGCTGCAAGTGAAAAACGGCAAGGCAGGCGGCCTGATGCAGGATGATGTGCGCCTCAAGCGGGATCAACTGGTGGTGATGCGCGGCTCCGGCGATATCGCCACCGGCGTCGCGCTGCGGCTGCACAATGCGGGCTTCAAGGTGGTGATGCTGGATCTCGACAAACCCACGGTGATCCGCCACACCGTCGCCTTCGCCCAAGGGATGTTTGACGGAGAAACCAGTGTCGAGGGCGTGCGCGCCAAGCGGGTCGAGAGCGTCGAGCAGGCGTTCGAGCAGCTGGATCGGGGCATCATTCCGCTGCTGGTTGACCCCGACTGCGCCACCCTCGCCGAGCTCAAACCGCGCTATCTGGTGGATGCCATTTTGGCCAAGCAGAACCTCGGTACCCACAAGGAGATGGCCCCCATTACGGTGGCCCTGGGCCCGGGTTTTGAGGCGGGACGCGACTGCGATGCGGTGATCGAAACCAACCGCGGCCACCATCTGGGGCGGGTCATCTATCAGGGCCCCGCCCAGCCCAATACCGGCATTCCCGGGGTGATCGAGGGGCACTCCGCCCGCCGGGTGGTGCGCGCCCCCGCCCCCGGCGTGATGAAGAGCCTGATCAAGCTCGGCGACCTGGTGCAGGAGGGAGATGTGATTGCCCATGTGGGGGACGCTCCCATTATCGCGCCGCTCTCGGGCATGGTGCGGGGGCTGCTCAGCGATGGCATCGAAGTCCCGATCGGCTTCAAGATTGGCGATATCGACCCCAGAGGAGAGCGCGCCGATGCCACCACCGTCTCTGACAAGGCCCGCGCTATCGGCGGCGCCGTATTGGAAGCCATGATGCATCTGGCCCAGCGCAGATAAGCGTGAACATAAAGCCTATCGGCAAGGCCCGCGTTATCAATTAGCGGCGCCGTTCTGGAAGCCAGAATGCATCTGGCCAAGCGCCAATAAAGGCTCTGCGCGCCCCCTCAGCGCCAAGCAAAAGCCCCACCGTGATGGTGGGGCTTTTTTCGGCCGGTCGGTTGATGCCGCTCCCTTTACCTCAGGGAAACCTGCGTCACGGCCGGGTTCGTTGCAAACGCCAGGCACGAAATGCCAGCACAACCAGAGTGATAGCGGTCAGCGGCAGCACGAAACCGGTCAGCGCCGCACTGAACTGACCTTGCAGCGGACTGGATGTGGCGTGCAGGATCAGCCAGCTGGTGTAACCGATGTAGTAGGCCAGAAACAGCGCCCCTTCCCAACGGGCGATGGTGTAACCGGTAAAGAAGATGGGCAGGCAGGCGAGCGCCACCGCAATCATCACCGGAATATCGAATTGCAGGGCGGTGGCCGACACTTCGAGCCCTCCCGGCGTCACCATGGAGGTGAGCCCCAGCACGCAGAGGATATTGAAGATATTGCTGCCGACCACGTTGCCCACCGCGATATCCCGCTCCCCGCGCAGGGCGGCGACGATGGAGGTCACCACCTCCGGCAGTGAGGTGCCGACGGCTACGATGGTGAGGCCGATCACCAGATCGCTCACCCCGAAGTAGTGGGCAATCTCCACCGCGCTGCTGACCAGCAGCCGGGAGCCCAGGATCAACATCCCCAATCCCGCCACGATAAAGAGCAGATTGCGGGGCAAGCTGTGAGGCGTCTCGGGCTCTTTTTGGCCAAACTCCTGCTCATATTCCGCCTGTACCGCCTTGGTTTCACGGCGGCTCTGCACAAACAAAAACGCGGTGTAAGCAACGACCCCGGCAAACAGCAGCGCTCCTTCGAAGGCTGAAATACGGCCATCCCAACCAAACAGCAGCACCAGCAGCGAGATGGCGATCATCAGGGGCACATCGAAGCGCACCAGTTGCTGGGAGACCACCAGCGGCACGATCAAGGCCGAGACACCGAGAATAAACAGCACGTTAAAGATATTGCTGCCGACCACGTTACCCACGGCGATCCCCGCCTGCCCCTCGAGGCCAGACTGGATGCTCACCGCCAGTTCAGGGGCACTGGTGCCAAAAGCCACTATGGTCAATCCCACCACCAACGGGGAGATGCCCATCATGGTGGCGAGGCGCGCCGCCCCCCGCACCAGAGATTCGGCCCCCATCACCAGACACACCAGCCCCACGGCCAACCACACCAGCGTCATCATACGGTTTCATCCTTGCCGTTACGTTTGTTGAAATAATCACAATGAATCAAATGCCTGCGCGTCAACACAGCTATGTAACGCCATTGTAACGAGGGGCTGGTTCCCTGTCGCGGGCTCTTTTGAGTGCCATTTATCGTGCCACTGGCAGCCCAGTCACCACTCAGCCGTGCTTGATACGGGTATCCCCCGCCACCGATACCACGGAGCGCTTGCCCTTGCGGCTAATCACCAACAGCGCCAGCACGATAAGGGCGATGCCGCTCCCCTCCACCGACCCCGGGTTTTCCCCAAGCAGCCACCAGGAGAGCAGCACACCGGTCACCGGCACCGCTAGGGTGCTGAGGCTGGCGATCCCCGCTGGCAGTTTTTTCAACACAAACAGCCAGAGACTCCAGGCGATGGCGGTGGCGAAGATGGCGCTATAGGCCAGCGCTCCCATCACATAGGGTTGCCAGTCGATGGGGCGCTCCGGCACCAGCGCCGCCACCAGTGCCATCACTATGGTTGCGTAGATCATCTGCCAGGTGGTGAGGGACATCAGATCCACCCCGGGGTGGCGGGCATACATCCGCTTGGCGATGATGGCGCTGATCCCCCAGCAGATGCCGGAGAGGATTGCCAACAGCGCACTCTTGAGGGATTCAAGGTGCAACTGCCAGGGCTGGATCACCAGCAGCAACCCGCAGGCCGCCACCCCGACCGCCAGATAGTGCAGCTTGCGCATCCGCTCACCGAGAAAGAGCGCCGCGAAGATCACCACCCAGAACGGCATGGTGTAACTCAAAATGGCCACCTTGCCCGCCCCGCCGCTGATCAGCGCCCACTGGGCCAACCCCACCATGCCGCAGGTCTGGAACAGGGCGATGGCCAGGGTATAGCGAAACGGGGTGGGCTTGAGATAACGGCGCCCACGCAGGGCCAGCACCAGCAACAACACCAGGGATCCGCACAGGCAGCGCAGGGCGGTGAACTCGAAGGCCCCCGCGTAGAGCATCACCTGCTTCATCACGATCCAGCTGTAACTCCAGATGGCGGTGAGCAGGACTAACCCCCCCAGCGCCGCCATATTGATCTTTCCACTCATCTCTCACCACGCATTGCTCTGACTTTCGCCTCTTGTTCCGATGGGCCAACCCTTATCGGGGTGGCTATCTTACCCCTGTGCTGGCGGGCTGCCCATTCCCTACGGGCGAATAGCCTATGGGCAAATTGCCTGTGAGCAAATCGACCTCAGCCACGGCAACGCCCGAGCCAAAAGCAGCAGGGGGCCAAGGCCCCCTGTCTATCAACCCGTCATCACGCAACACGCTACAAACTGATCACGGTCCCGGTCTTGCCTGCGATCCCCTCGGCTGCCTTCTCCAGTAGGGTGATCAGGGATTTGCGCCCGGGCAAGGATGTGGCGAACGAGAGCGCCGCCTCCACCTTGGGCAACATGGAGCCTTTGGCAAACTGCCCCTGGGCGATAAAGCTGTTGGCATCGGCCACGCTCAGGGTATCGAGCCACTGCACATCTGGCTTGCCGAAGTTGATGGCGACCTTCTCCACCGCGGTGAGGATGATCAGCATATCGGCATCAATCAGCTCCGCCAGCTTGGCACTGGCCCAATCCTTGTCGATCACCGCGCTGGCGCCGCGCAGGTGATTGCCCTCGCGCAGCACCGGAATGCCGCCGCCACCGACGGTGATCACCACCTGACCGGCGGCCAGCATGGCGGAGACGGTCTCCTTCTCGATGATGTCGACGGGTTTGGGAGAGGCCACTACCCGGCGATAGCCGCGACCGGCGTCCTCTTTGAGCCGCTCGCCCTTGGCCATCAGCGCCTCGGCCTCCTCCTTGCTGAAGAAGCCGCCGATGGGCTTGCTGGGGTCCTGGAAGGCGGGATCATTTTTATCCACCTCCACTTGCGTCACCAGCGTGGCGACCGGCTTGTGGATGCCACGCTCCAGCAGGGCTTCGCGCAGGGCGTTTTGCAGGTCATAACCGATGTAGCCCTGACTCAGGGCCACACAGACCGACATCGGCAGATGGGGGGATTTTGGCTCGTGGCGGGCCGCCACTTCGAACGCCTGCTGGATCATCCCCACCTGCGGCCCGTTGCCGTGGGTGACCACCACCTCGTGCCCCTGGGCGATCAGGTCGGCGATGGTGTGCGCCGTGCTCTGCACCGCCTTCATCTGCTCGGGCAGGTTGTTGCCCAGAGCGTTGCCCCCCAGGGCCAGTACGATACGCTGTTTCATCTTGTGCTCTCCGATGATAAGGGTAGGCCGGTGTCATACCGGCTCGGTTGTTCTGTCTATCGCTGTGCTGATGGTTGTTCTCTGACCGCTTCGCCCAGCAGTGGATCAAAGGGTGCACGCGCCAAAAAGCGTCCATGCCCCCGTTGCCCGGTAAATTCGCCGTCGCGGGCGACTATCTCGCCGCGACTGAGGGTCATCCTGATCTGGCCGGGACAGCGCATCCCCTCATAGGGGGTGTAGTCGCCGTTGTCATGCAGCGCGGCATGGCGGATCTGGGTCTCGCCACGGGGATCCATCAGTACCAGATCGGCGTCGGCCCTGGGTTGCAAGTTGCCCTTGCGCGGCCAGAGGCCAAACAGGCGCGCCGAATTGGCGCTGGTGAGGGCCACGAAGCGCGACGGCGAGATGCGCCCGCCGAGCACCCCGTGGGCAAACAGCAGCAGCATCCGGTTCTCGACCCCGGGCAAGCCGTTGGGGCAGAGGCTGAAGTCGCCGCCCGAGAGGGTCATGCGCTGGGCGTGGGAGAAGTTGCAGTGATCGGTCGCCACCGTGTCGATGTCACCCGCAGCGACGCCGACCCAGAGTTTGTCGAGTTCGCTGCGCCCGCGCAGCGGCGGGCTCAACAGGAAGTCGACCCCGTTCTCCCGGTAGTAGCAGCTGTCATCGAGCAGCAGATATTGCGGGCAGGTCTCCACCCAGACCGGCTGACCCTGACGACGCGCCAGCTTCAGATACTCCAGCCCCAGTCCGTTTGAAAGGTGAACGATATAGAGCGGCGCATTGCCAGCAAGCCCCGCCAGATTGATCATCCGGGCCACCGCTTCGGCTTCGCACTCCAGCGGGCGGCTCTGCGGGTGATACCAGGGCTCATGGTGACCCGCGGCCAGCAGGGCCGCACGGCGCGCCGCGATGGCGGCATCGTTCTCGGGATGGACGGTGGCGAGCGCCCCCACCTCTTTGAGGCGGGCCAGGGCGCGCAGCACGTCGTGGTCCCCCAGCTTGTACTGGTAGGTGAGGTAGAGCTTGAAGCTGCTGATCCCCTCCTCCTGCACCATGGCGGACATTTCGTGGAGGATGGCGTCATCCACATGCTGGATCACGCCGTGAAAGCTGTAGTCGATCACCGCCTGATCGGCGGCGTAATCGTGATAGCGGGCCAGCTGGTGATGCAGATTGCACCCCGCCGGGCCAAATCCCATATGATCGACGATGGTGGTGGTGCCACCACAGGCGGCGGCACGGGTACCGCTGAAAAAGTCATCGCAACTGCGTGCAATCCCGACATCGATGTTGAAGTGGGTGTGGACGTCGATACCGCCCGGCATCACGTAACAGCCGCTGGCATCGATCAGCTCGGTTTCGCCATCGGGCTGGATATCGGCGGCACGGGCACGGATCACCCCGTTCTCGATCAGCAGATCCTGACGATATTCACCCTGTGCATCGACCAGCACGCCATTCTTGATCAGCCGTTTCATCCCCACCACCTCGAACATCATATCGCTTCAAACAGCAAGGCCCCGCCTTAACACAGACGGGGCACTTGCCACACTTGCAACAGCCGGACGGCGATGGCAGTCACCGCCCGGCAGACCCCTTACTTGTCCAGCTCGGCCAGATAGAGCATGGGGATCACGGCGTACATGGCGGCGCACTTGACCAGATGCTCTTTCCAGGTCTTCTCGTTCGGCGCATGGGCTTCCGGCTCTTTACCCGGACCAAAACCGATGACCGGAATGCCGTGGCGACCCATGATAGAGACCCCGTTGGTCGAGAAGGTCCACTTGTCCACCACTGGCGCCTTGTTGAACAGCTGAGTGTACGCCTTGGAGAGGGTCTTGACGGTGATGTGATCCTCTTCCACCTTCCAGGTCGGGAAGTAGCACTCGGTCGGGTAGACCAGACCGGTATAGGCCGGACGGTCGTACTGATACATGGAGACCTCGGCACCGGCAGCTTGCACCGCAGGCAGGGCACGGATCTCGTCCAGCGCGCCTTGCCAGGTCTCGCCCCAGGTCAGACGGCGGTCGATGGAGACGGCGCAGCTGTCGGCCACGGCGCAGCGGCTTGGCGAAGTGAAGAAGATCTCGGAGACCGTCAGGGTGCCCTTGCCGAGGAAGTCGTCATTGCCAAGGTTGTGGCTCAGCGCCTGCAATTCGCCGAGGATCGGGCCCATCTTGAAGATGGCGTTGTCACCGCGCTCCGGCGCAGAGCCGTGGCAGCTGACGCCCTGCACCTCGACGCGGATCTCCATGCGACCGCGTTGACCACGGTAGATCTGGCAGTCGGTCGGTTCGGTACTGACCACGAACTCGGGGCGGATCTTGCTCTGCTCGATGATGTACTGCCAGCAGAGACCGTCGCAATCCTCTTCCTGCACGGTGCCGGTCACCAGCAGGGTGTACTCGTCTTCCAGTCCCAGATCCTTGATGATCTTGCCGGCATAAACCATGGAGGCCATGCCCCCTTCCTGATCGGAGGCACCGCGACCACCGATGATCTCGTGATCTTCCATCCCCTCATAGGGGTCGAAGGTCCAGTTGGCGCGGTTACCGACACCGACGGTATCGATATGGGCATCCATGGCGATCAGGTGCGGACCGTGGCCGATATAGCCCAGCACGTTGCCCATGGGGTCGATCTCGACCTTGTCAAAACCAACCTTCTCCATCTCCTGCTTGATGCGCAGCACCACGCGCTCTTCATCGCAGCTCTCGCTCGGGATGGCGATCATGTCGCGCAGGAACTGACTCATCTCGGCTTTGTACTGGTAGGCCTTCTCCAACACCATTTCAAACGGAATTTGCTTGCTCATTGTGATTCTCCATAACAACTGAGAGTGCGCGGCCTGTTCATCGGCAGCGCCCTGTGCCCGTTACCGCGCCCCCGTTAGCGAGGCGCGATCAATTCTTTGATTCGTGGTTGCTTACTCGCAGCCGGAGTTACTCGCAGGCCGGGTGTTTGCCTTCCCACACCACTTCCCGATAGTGGGTCACATCGGTGTCCCCTTCGGTGTTGATGATCAGCACCACGGAGTCGCGACTTAGCCCCAGACGTTCCATCAGCGCCGCGCGATCCGGGTGGTGACGCACCGCCGCCAGCACGCCGGTACCGACCGAGCCGGATTCGCCGGAGATGATGCGGGGATCATTGCCAAGGGGGTTGCCCAGCACCCGCATACCCAGCGCCGACACCTTGTCGTGGCAGGAGATGAACTGGGTGGTGCAGCTTCTGAGCAGAGGCCAGCCGAGCGGATTGGGTTCACCGCAGGCGAGACCGGCCATGATGGTGCGCATGTCGCCGCCTACGTTGACCATCTCCCCCGCCACACCGGAGCGGTAGATGCAGTCGGCCTGATCCGGCTCGACGACTATGCTGTGCAGGTTTTTCGCCCCGAAGCAGTCCACCAGATAGCCGAGCACCCCGCCCGCCAGCGCACCTACGCCAGCCTGCAGCAGCACGTGGGTCGGCTGCTTGATGCCCATGGCCTGCATCTGCTCGACCGCTTCGTCGGCCAGAGTGGAGTAACCCTGCATGATCCAGGTCGGGATCTTGGTGTAACCCTCCCAGGCGGTGTCTTGCACGATGTGCCAGCCGCGCTCTTCGGCCATCTTCATGGTCAGGCGCACGGTATCGTCATAGTTCATGTCAGTGACGATGCACTCGGCACCGAGGTTGAGGATGTGATCCACCCGCTCCTGGGCAGAGCCCTTGGGCATGTAGACCACCGCATGCTGACCCACCTGCTTGGCGGCCCAGGCAACACCGCGACCGTGGTTGCCATCCGTGGTGGTGGCGAAGGTCATCGGCTCCTTGATGGTGCGTTTGATGAGATCGAAGGAGAAATCCTCGATGGCCACCCCGTATTTTTCACAGAGCAGGTTGGCGATGGCATAAACACCACCCAGCATCTTGAAGGCATTGAGGCCAAAGCGCTTTGACTCGTCCTTGACCAATATATTTTTCACCCCGATATAGGCGGCCAGATCTTTCAGGTCGCACAATGGGGTCGGCTCATAACCGGCCAGTTTTTTATGAAAAGCGCGAGCCTTTTGTGCTTCAACACGGGAAAACAGCGGTGATGGCTCGGCGGTAAAAAAGCGGTTATCGGCAATATCCATCTTCAGCGAAAATTGGGACATGCTTACCTCACTAGGCGTTACCTGACAAAGAGCAGCCTCGCCGGGAGATCCGTTATTCAGATACCACGGGGAGAAAACTCGAAATAATGGATTCGACAGCGTGGGCAGGATGAATATTCACCCTGCCCTGCCGTTATTTATTTCACCCGCTTTTGCGCCTCTTTAATCAGATTCTCCAGGGTTTCTGCCGGGGCGGAGAATTTACGGGCCATGATCATGGCGGCGATAATATAGGGCTTCCAGCTCGCCTCTTTGTAAGTGGCGATACGGTATTTCTCGAATACCCCTTCGGTCACTTCGCCCTCTTTGCAGGAGACGCCAGAAATATCGGCGGGCAGGCAGTGCATATAGAGCGCTTCGCCACCCTTGGTGAGCTTCATCATCTCCTCGGTGCAGTGCCAATCCTTGTGCTTGGCGTTCTGCTCCAGACAGTGTTTCTCCAGATCTTTGAGGCCAGCGTGGTCATTGGCGCGCAGCAACTCGGTGCGCTGCTCCATCACCTTGTAGGGAGCCCAGGACTTCGGATAGACGATATCGGCATCCTTGAACGCCTCTTCCATGGAGGTGACCTGACGGAAGCTACCGCCGGAGGCCTTGGCGTTCTCTTTGGCCACTTCGATCACGTCCGGGATCAGGTCATACCCTTCCGGATGGGCCAGGGTCACGTCCATGCCAAAGCGGGTCATCAGACCTATGATGCCCTGCGGAACGGAGAGCGGCTTGCCGTAGCTCGGGGAGTAGGCCCAGGTCATGGCAATCTTCTTGCCCTTGAGGCTCTCCAGGCTGCCGAAGTGCTCCTGCAACCAGGCGAGATCAGCCATCGACTGAGTCGGGTGATCAATGTCGCACTGCAGGTTGACCAGTGCCGGACGCTGGGGCAGCACGCCCTTCTCGAACCCTTCATCCAGTGCCGCGCCCACTTCACGCATATAGGCGTTACCGGCCCCGAGGAACATGTCGTCACGGATGCCGATGGCATCGGCGCAGAAGGAGACCATGTTGGCAGTTTCACGGACGGTCTCGCCGTGGGCGATCTGGGATTTGCCCTCATCCAGATCCTGCTGGGCCAGACCGAGTAGGTTCAGCGCAGAGGCATAAGAGAAGCGGGTTCGGGTGGAGTTATCGCGGAAAACCGAGATACCGAGCCCGCTATTAAACAGTTTGGTAGAGATATTTTCGGCGCGCAGGGTCTTGAGGGATTCGGCCAGTTTCAATACCAGCTCCAGCTCCTGAGGAGTTTGCTCCCAGGTCAGCAGAAAATCTTTTTCATGCAGGTTGGATTTGAGTGCTCTGATCTCTTTGATTAATTCGTTAACTGCTTTCATCGTTCGCCCCAATCATTGGATGAGATATGGATAGCTCCCCTTTCACTCACGATGTCACCAGCATCCCGGTTGTGGGTGAGCTCATCGGTTAGCGTCGATGTAAGGCAATCAATAAGCGTGCCAAACTAAAAAAATGCAGGAAGATATTAATAAATGGCGAAAGTGTGTGATGCAGAGCACAAAAGCGGCGGCTATTTCAGCGATTTATTCCATAAAAAGGTGAGCGGATCAGCCAAGCCATAAAATAGCCGAGTGATAATAACCAGAGGCAATATCCCTACGTCGGTGAGAATTATCATCAAAGGTCAGTTTCAGGGGCTGAAATGATATAACCGCGCTGGCCGTTATCATTATGATAATGCCCCTTTTGGATTCAACTGCCCGCGATGGGCAATGGCCAGCACTGCCAGCGCGCAGCCAGGATCAACACCTCCTGCTCCAGCCAAGCTCCCTTCGTCACCAGTTCATCGAGCCAGGGAACGCCTGTCGGCGTGCCATGACCATCGCCCTGATCAGCCTGCTTCATCACACGCCAGGGCACCTTGCCACTGTCCGTCGCAAAGGTGCGCACCGGACGGGCGTAGTGATCCAGATAAGGCAGCAGCTCACTGGGGAGCCAAAGCATGGCAGGACGCTGCAGCTCACGCGCCAGCTCGATGGCAATGTCGATACCCCGTTGATCGAGATCGCCGAAATGGGCCCACTGCACGCCCGCAGGCAACAGCGGGATCAGCCGTTTGGCCAGGGTGGTATTGCGACCGGGGGCAAAGAGCAGCAGTTGCCCGGGTTGCAGCGGGTAGTCGACAAAGGCCCCCTTGTTCTCCACCGTAATCACGCGATCCCCTTGCCAGCCGATGGCCGCCAACGTTGTCAATGTCCGCTCCGGCAACGCCAACTCCCCCAGCAGGGCCATCACCGCCGTCATATCGTGCTGCTGACCGTGCCGATCGACCAGCGAGAGCGGTTCGAGGGTTCGGATGCGAATCACCTCATCCTGCGTGAGCGACAAATCCGCCAGCTGTGGATCCGGGCATTCACTGCGCGAATGCTTGCTGTCCCCATGCCAGAGTGCATGAAAGCAGGCCTGATTGAGCCGTGCTGGCAAATTCACACCCAGGCGTTGCAGCTGCTCACGCTTGTCCGGCTCGGAGGGCACCACCTGCGCCAGCTGTCCAGCCAGATAAGTCCGCCCCGCCTCGGTCAATATATGACGGGCACTGCGCCCAACTGATTCGACTCCGCCCACCGCTTGCAACAGCTCCTTCAACTCTCGGCCATGCCTGCTCTCAAGGGAGCAGCCCTTCTCGTTCTGGCTATCGAGCAACTTTGCACACAGTTCCTGTACCCGAACCTCATCAAACAGCGACATCCTTATCCTCCTCTCAGCACATCATGTGACGCAGTAGAGGTGATTTTCCCCGTCGTTACCGTGACCGGCTTCGCAAGGGTCTATCATCAGCCCCTTTTGCTCCAGGATCACACTCTCTGGTACTGGTAAACCCGTGCCAAACCGCGCAAGCTGGTTGATATGCCGCCCCCAGGCGGCCCCTTTTCGATGGACTTCCACAAGGCGTTCCCATGACCGACACCACAGAAAAGTCCCCCTCCTCCTGGCATATCTCGGATATCCGTGAGCTGGCGCAACTGCTGACCCTGGCGCTGCCCGCTGCGGTAGAGATCACCGAAGCGGTACATCAGGCTGTGCTCAGCGGTATGGGGATCAAGGGGCGGGATGAGGGGAAGACATCCGGGATCACCGGGCTGGTCTACAAGGGGGTTCACGGCGCGGCCAATACCCTCGGCAGCGGCATCAACGGGTTGCTGACCCGGCTGCCGCCGACCCCGCCACTGCACCATATTCCCGAGACGCCCAAACGCGCGGCACTGATCGCCACCCTCAACGGCGTGATGGGGGACGCACTGGTCGAGAGCCATAACGCCCTCGCCACCCCCATGACCCTGCGCTATCAGGGAGCGCCTCTCGACTGGCAGGCCATGCCGACAGATCTGCCCCGCGAGGGACGGGTGCTGTTGATGGTGCATGGCCTGTGCATGAACGATCTGCAGTGGCAGACCCTTTATCAGGGTGAACCGGTCAACCATGGGGAGCAACTTGCCAACGCGCTTGGTTATCAGCCTCTTTACGTGCGCTATAACTCGGGACTGCCCATTGCACAAAACGGGCAGACACTGGCCCTGTTGCTGGAGCAGCTGCTCACCCACTGGCCGGGAGACCTCAAAGAGATAACGATAATGGGCTACAGCATGGGGGGACTGGTTGCCCGCAGCGCCTGCCACCATGCCTGCGTGGACGGGCTCATCTGGCCTGTGCACCTTGCCAACCTGATCTTTCTCGGCACACCACACCATGGCGCACCGCTGGAACACGCCGGGCACTGGCTGGAACAGTTGCTGCCCGCCAGCGCCTACACGGAACCTTTTGTCAGACTGACACGGTTGCGCAGCACGGGTATCAAGGATCTGCGCCACGGCAAGGTGATCGAGACGCTCGCACCACCCGATCCCGCCGTGCCCATGCGTGATCCCCGCGAGCCGCTTCCCCTCCCCTGCGGCGTCAACTGCTATGCCATCGCCGCGACCACTGCCGCCAAGCGCAGCTTACTGGCCGACCGATTGATTGGCGATGGACTGGTGCCCCTGCGCAGCGCCCTCGGCCAGCACAGCGAGGCGCGTCATCAGCTGGCCTTTCTGCCCGCCCATACCCTGATTATCTATCGCACCAGTCATATGGCCCTGCTCGGCAGCCCGCAGGTGGGCCAACAACTGCTGCGCTGGCTCACCCCTCACCCGGTGTGATGGACGTGACCACATAGCTGCCACAGCGTCGAGCTGCACCCGCCTTGCCAGCGAGCGGATAGATCTGCGCACCACCTTTATGAGGCAACCGGCCACCGCGGGTTGGCTATTAATGCAACGGAGTGCTGGTTTACAGGGTGGCCATGTGGCACTCTGGGATGTCGAAGGAAGAGCCCCCCCCTGGCACCTCGTGTGTCACCACTGCAAAGGAGCGCCAACGATGGCCAAAGCAAGCAAGAAAGATATCAAGAAGAAGATCGCCGCACGCCTTGAGAAAATTGCCAAGCACGAAGGCAAGATCAAGAAGCTGAAGAAGTCCCTGAAATAGGGACCTACCGAATTAAGTGAAACCGCCAACTGGCGGTTTTTTCACATCTATCCCCGACATTAACGCTGCGCTGAAAATAGCCAGAGAGCAATCAGGCCTCGCGACGAACGAACCGTCCGGACACGATAAATAGTCGACGCATGGTAAAAATAGCAAATCGAAGAAGCTGGCTTCACCATGGTCAAATGGACATAAAATACAGGGCCCAGGAAATTTAAAATATTCCTGGGCCCTGAATGTCACAATTTATTAGCGTAACTGAGATGCCAATGTGGTAGCCATCATCACCCACTCATCAAATAATGCTTTAACATGTTCAACTACTAACTGCTGTTGATCATCTGCGAGTGTTTCACCGACCCCCTGACGCAATCCCTTTGCCATGACTTCATGGGTCATTGAGTCTGTCAGCATACCTTCAACAGAAATTGTCACTACTTTGTCGCGATACCCCAGCGCGGTTGAAGCACCGGCCAATACTAATGCGACAGGGACAACCTCATAAGCTTTGAGTCCCTCAACCGTCGTCGCAACACCGGTGACGGCAAGTTTATAGTCCAGCGTGTCTGCGCCAGGGGTATTGGTTAATTCATAACTCTTGCTGATCTCCTGACTGAGTTTCTGGGTTAAATAGTCGGATATTTTGTCAAGATTCTCCTGCTTGACTTGAGTCCCTTCTTTCGGTTTCGGGTAGAAGACAACGGGGTGAATAATGATCTTTTTATACTTGCCCTTAACCATTTCCGGGTTGATCCAGCGTAACGCTTCACCTTGATAGTCACCAGGCGCCTTGGTTAACACAGAATAATCACCCAAATAACCCGAGCGAGGCACCTCAGCAGGTGTTGAACCGGATGGTCCGGAACCGGCACATGCTGCCAGCAGTAATGTCGAAAGTAAAATAGCGATCTTGGTGTTTTTCATATGCATTCCTATTGCTTATTGAATGAAACACGTAGCACTAGTAAAATAATGGCCTGCCTAAATAAAAGAATATTGTGTTGTTATTACTCTCCCCATAACCATAGCCAAGATAAACGGGTCCGAGTGGTGTGTTCGCCCCTAAAAAAACACTCCCGGCCCATTCTGAATTTGAACCAAAGTCATTTTTACTTTCCCATACACCACCATATTCGATGGTTGTCCCTAAATACCATGAAAGCAATGGTATTATTTTGAACTGATGATAGTAGACCCCTGATATCACCCCGGCCTGCTGGCCAGAAAGAGAGTTTTCTGTATAACCAGATAAATTCAGGAATCCGCCAAAGCGATATAAATCCTGGATCGGCGCAGTGCCATCGATCGTTGTCATCGCCGTACCTGCTAATCCAAGCACATGACCACCATAAACCGTCTTGTATATAGCAGCACTTGCCATCGCTTGATCAAACTGACTATCACTACCCCATGATGGGTCGGCCTTGGCATACTCAACCAGGCTAAACCAGCCAGATGTGGGGAAATTAAGATTATCGAGTCTGTCAACCGAGAATCGGGTATAGAGCTGTGCGGTATCATAATTAAATGAATCCCAACCAGGCGTTCCCGTACTTAACTCTCCATCGCCCGTGCGATAGCGATAGCCAATCCGAAGATCACCATAACGCGGGAATTCTCTGCCCAACGCGGCATCCATTTTCGCTTCTGTCACTTGGTAAATAGCAAGATGATTACCCTCATCGTCATAGATACCGACATCATAAGATCCGTAAGAGGCACCTGTCTGCCAGAAATATAATCCTTGCATATCAAATGGTTGGAACCACTCCGCACCAATTTTAGGTTCATTCCCGAACTGGACACCACCACGCAGCTCACCCCCCAAGGAGTTTATATCGGTACGTTGGTAAGAAAGTGCCAAATTGTAGCTATCATCCTTCTGCACTGAACTAGAGAGCTCCACGCCAAACTGCATATAGTTAGGACCCCAACTTTTCGCTTTGGCATCCACCTCCAGCCCTTTTTTACCGTCCTCTTCGATGACGTCATAACTCACCGACTGAAATAGACCAAGGCCATATACGGCGCCAATGTCTTGCTCCAATACTTCCCGATCCAGTGGTTTACCAATTGCTTGATTAATTCGTTTTGCAATAATTTGATCATCGGCGTTAGCATTGTTTTTTATTCTGATAAAGTTGATGACTGGTTCACTTTTCTCCGGGTGATTTCTTGACATCAGCATATCATTGTATGCGGATTCAGATAAACTGAGCGCCTCAAGTTTTTTATTTACCTGAACAGCACTTTTATACCCTATTTTCATGGCATCATTTGTTTTATCAAAATCGCCACTTCCGATATCACCAAGTGCAGGTACAATGAGAATATCTTGTTGATGCAAGGAGGCAATTTGCCGATCAGCATTAGTCCGCGTCATAATCGATGTCATCTGAACGGTAATGGCAAACATATCTGTCACTTGATCTGCTGGCATATATGGCGAGCTAATGTCAACCGCAATAACTATATCAGCCCCCATGCTACGAACAACATCAACAGGAAGGTTATTAGTCAAGCCGCTATCAACCAGTAAGTGGTTATCTTGCTGCACCGCAGCAAAAGCACCGGGAACTGCCATGCTTGCGCGCATCGCGGTAGCCAGATCTCCTTTAGCTATGATGACTTCACTGCCATCACCTATATCTGTGGCGATGGCTCTAAATGGAATAGGTAATTTATCAAAGTCCGTAATGGTACTAACGGGTAATGTGAGCTCTCTCAAGACCAGTGAAAATTTCTGTCCTTGTATGGCACCTGTCGGAAATTTAAGTTCCCCCTTGTCGGTCACACCCGGCCTGGCATCAATCAAATAAAGCCGCTCTTCCTGCTTACGGCGAAGTGGCAGATCTTGTCGTGCAGGGTCATCATTGAAAATATATTCCCAGTCCATTGCACCGAGTGCTTTTTCAATCTCATCGGCTGTTTTACCAGATGCATAAAGGCCGCCAACAATAGACCCCATACTGGTACCGGCAATACAATCAACAGGAATTTTTAACTCTTCAAGCCGTTTTAGAATACCTATATGAGCTGCGCCTCGAGCCCCACCACCACTCAACGCCAAGCATACTTTAGGGCGTTCATTTGCATAACCAATTTGGGGTGAAGCGCAACAAGATAGTAGCACTAGCCACACCGACTTGGTGAAAATACGTGAACCGCGCCACTTATGATAACTTGTCATTTTGATAACCTCCCTATTACCAAATTATTCACCTGAAATTCAGCCTTCTTAAGATAACAGGTAGGTCCGTCAACGCTTTTTTATAAAAGATCTTTAGCCCTGGACAAAGATAATTCAGCCCAGCTTCGCCCTCAGGAGTCTTGACAAAACGATTTTTGGGGCATTCCCCCCAGCATAATTTCAAATATGAGCAGACTTTGCAGTATTGTGTCAGTGACTTGTGCTTGGCATACGCAAACTCTTTTTGGCGGTTAGAAAATGCCATTTCGCCTTCATGAACATGTAATATATTTCCCAGTCGATATTCTGGGTATACAAAACGATCACAACTATACACATCACCATCGTGTTCAATGGCAATTGCTTTTCCACAAATTTGCCCGCTGACACAGGACTGGGCTCCTTTACCCAGCATTTGACTAATCACATTCTCAAATTGATCTACAAATACCGAGCCAAAATCGTGTGAAAACCAGACATCCCAGATTTCTGTCAGAAAATGCCCCCAATCTTCGGGACTGACGGACCAATCTGTGACAATCGAGTCAGAGTGACCCGGTTTAGCCTGGTTAGTCCCCGTCATTGGCAGCTTGGTGACATCCCAATAACCGGGTGCCGTATTTTTAAAGTTGGCGGGTTCAACTGCGGGTAAAAATTGAATGACCGCAGGCCTGACCTCATCCCGTATAAATGTATAAACGGACAGTGGCTGTTTGGCATTCTTGCAATTAACCACACAGAGTGCATTAAATTGAATCTCATACTGGTGTAATAATTCTACTGCATGCATCACTCTGTCAAATGTAGGCTTGCCACCCTTGCTATAACGATAGGTATTATGCAATTCTGCAGGTCCATCAATTGACAGACCGACAACAAAGTTGTGTCGCTTGAGAAAATCACACCACTCAGCCGTCAGTAATGCACCATTGGTTTGTAGATCATTTTCTACTCGTTGATCTGCACGAGCATAGCGCGCTTGTAATTCCACAACTCGCTGGAAGAATTCCAACCCCATCAGTGTCGGCTCTCCCCCTTGCCAAGTGAAGACGGCAACAGGTCCAGTCTGAGCGGCCAAATATTGGCGTATGTGAGCCTCCAATAGTGGCTCACTCATACGTGGCACCTTATCCTGTTTCAATAAATCTTCTTTGTGCAAATAAAAGCAATAAGCACAATCTTGATTACATTGAGCACCGCTAGGCTTAACCATTGTATGAAAGGCGTAATAATTTCCAGCCGGAAGTCGCGGTAGTGATAATGGCGGGTCGATCTCTTTGGAATACATAGGCGTAACTCAAACTCAGTGAAACGATGAGTGTTGAGCATGAAGAACAGGGCCATATTTACTGTAGAATGGTCTTGCCAGAAAATATAACCATATTCCATCATGCAATTACTTCACATGCCATGGCCGAGTCGTTTCGAGCCTTCAACCAATGGATGCCAGCCATAAATGAAGGATATCATGAAACTATCCATACTCATTTCCGCTGGTGCATTATCATTGATTGTTGACATATAACCGACGGTCAGACTCATATTGTCATCAAGATTGTAACCCAGCGTCAGCCCGACAGCGGTACTACTCATCTTGTCGCCATCAACACCATCTATTGATGCCTTGGCACCATTGTATAATGAAAGATCAAGTGATCCCCACAAGCGGTCATTGAAATCACGGGTAAGATGAGCATCGAGCCTGTACATAGGATCTGTTTCCAGTGACTTACCCATAAAGTCATCATTCTTGCCAAAGACCCATGCCGCAGGAAGTAATTCAAATGTTGTTCTCTGGCCTGGAACCCAAGAACCTATTTGCCAGGTCATGGGGAAGCCGATACGGCCATACCAGCGATTTTGTCCCAAGTTCAGTGGCTTGTCGCTATCATACTCACCGATGGGCAATCCCAGATCGACCAGGACATCCATCGAAAATCCTGGCTCATAACGCAGAGCAGCAGGAAGGTCTGTCTGGGCTTTAGGCCCAATCAGGTTGATATCAAATTCGATCATAGGGTCACCAAACCCTTTCGCAGACTGGTGGATCGTATTGCCGCCAATATTGACATCACCTGATATTCTGCCCATAGGCACAATGAACGCAACTAAAGCAGAGCGCTCCATGATTGAGAGCGTCTTGGCATAACCTGTAAGCGCCATTGATGCTTCAAAACTGGCACCCGGTGTTACTGTATGAGCAAAATCGAATGGATTGGTGTTACCTGAAATGTTCTTGTAAATAACCGGTACAGCATTACCACCCGCGAGGCTTTTAAGATAAAAACGGGCGGGAACCTCCTGTGCTTGTGACATGGTTGGCACCACCATCAAGGCGCTAAACATGCTACTCACAATGAATTTTGATAGATGCTTTATTTTCATAGTATCCCTTCCACCAATATTTCTTAATATTCATATTTTTATGAACGTGAGGTTTTACTTATCTGGTGTTGTAACCCTTAACCATCCCCTCATATGAGCGAGGCGTGGCGCGGCTTCTGAGGTATGATCGCCATCCTTGACCAGCTAATACCC
>NZ_JAPCJA010000043.1:0-44891 GCF_027707745.1 Aeromonas sp. QDB23 | reverse complement strand
AATATCTGGAAACGGTACTCAATGCGGGTCTCAAAAAACTGGGTGAAATTTAACAAAATGTTCACGCTCTCACCCTGCCAGCTTGGGGCAGTCGGCCATTTCTTTAATGGTCATCGAGTCATTACGAAGGGCCAGCTGGCGCACTTCATAACCCCATGAGTGAATATTACACTCAGGCTTATTAACGTTGTTAGCCGGAGCCAGATATTCCACTTGGGCAAAATCATAAGGCACCGGAGCGCCAGATTTACGGGACACACCATAGCCATGAGTAACGCGAGTTACCAGAACAGCAGTGAGCAGGGACATAATATTTACCTCGTTGAAGAACCTGTTTTTTAGGTCGAAACTAAACAATGCCCACCCGATATAAACTCGGGCGGTAGCGGCATTCTTAACCGCGCAGGGATATCATCTTCCCCAAGATGCGCTGTTAATTGGTGAACAATCGTCGCAGGGGAAAGCCCCTCAACACTTGCTAACCAATTAACAAGGCGGCCAGCCATACGAGACATATTAAAAACCGCATTGTCCCGACTGGTCTTGAATTTGGCTTTAAAGGTCATAACACGCACCGGAGCAGACTCCGATTGCTTGACTTCATCCAGCCACTTAGCAAACTGGGGATACATCCCAGCAAAATAAGGGTCGGGATTAATCAACACGTCAAGCGGGATTATCCGGTCTTTATTGTGTAACTCGCCTTCGGCGCGTACCCAATCAGGATACTGTTCCGACTGCATTTGTTTGCCCTTCTCGTATATCCTGCCGCATTTGCCATTAATGCGGCTGCCCACATAAAAAGAACAACCCTTAGTCGGGATCATGCCGAACCGCTTGGCAATACCCTTCGAAATCTCGGATATCACAAACTCACCGGATTCGATTTTCATCCACGCCGGAGCACGACCCCGCGCCGGATGAAACTCGCCAGCTTGCGCCGCTTCAATAGCACCTTCATAACTGATCACTTCGCCTGTGTAGTCATCGAGCGCCAGATCCACCCGCGTGATACGCACGGACGGCATATTAGAGATAACGGAGTGCAATGCCTGCATATCGAGGGCCGCACAACCGACACCGGAAAAGCTCACCATGCAACCATGGTTGGCTGCACCCCAACCAATCAGGCCGCAGGGGAGGCCATCACATAGCAGGTCGCCAGAGTAGGCATAGCCATGCAAACCAGCACGGCGAGGACGCATAGTGAAACGGGGCTCAGGAATAGGCACCCCGATCTTGGTGTTAAGCTCTTCGAGCCACAGCTCAATCTCGCCACAACACAGAGCATCGAGAAACTGCACCCCGTAGCAGTCGATCAAATCGTTGTAGGCTTCCCAATACTTGGCATCCTCGACCACCTCAAATTCCGAGAACTTGAGCAGGGAGGCGCATACCGCCTTAAGCTCTTTGCGAATATCGGCACGGGCCTTATAACCGGAGTGCAATGCCCGCTCCATCATATCGGTCATGGACAGGGTAACGACAGGGGCAGGGGACTTGGGCACACCCTTGAGGCTCAACCGCTCAGTGCGCTTGTCATATTCAACGGTCGGGGCAGGGGGAACGCCCAACCGCTCGGCCTTATCACACAAGCGTTCTGTCACCTTGTCAAAACGGGCGAGGGGAGCAAAGCCCACCGGACGCTTCCACAGGTAACGCAGACCCTCGACAGGGGGCTCGGAGATAAACGCTTGCAACGCCTTGACCTTGGTGTCAAAGCGCGGAATGGCCTTCAAGAGCGCACCTTGCTTGGCAAGCTCTTTCATCTGGATCAACTCGACAGGCGACCATGTAAAAGAGAGATAGTCGATCAGCGTTTTGGTGCCGATAACGCTATTTATCGGCATCATGGCGTTAACAGAGTTATGACCAGTCATCGAAAAAGACTCCCTGATCATAAAAACCCTGCCAAGTCTCTTGGGTCACTTCGACCAGCTCAAAGACGGTATCGGGGTACGTCATCGACAGATAGACCCGCAGCTCATGCAGATCACGGAACATCTCAACCTGACCCGCCACACAGGCGGAGTAATCGCCAGTTGGTTCAGCCTGCCAATAGACCTTGCGCTCTATGAGAGCGGGCGAATCAAGGTGTTGTGGGCTAAAGTAGGTCATTGGTTATGTTCTTAAATAGTTACTTAAGTGGATTAAATCATGTAAGTACCTAAATAGAAACGAGGCCTTTTTGCTCGTTTTGGGTATGATGGGCCAATTGTCTAAACGATCAGGAGACAGAAAAATGGACTCTAAAACGCTGATTCAAGCCTACATGAGAGCCAAAAAATACAGCCAGTTTCAGGAAGTCGCCGCAGACTTGGGTTTTACCAGCTCTTACATTTCGTCAATCAAACACGGAAAATCGCAACTCACTGATTCAACTGCAAAAAAGATTGCCGAAGAGATCGGTCTAGACGCTAAAGAAGTGCTGCTAAGCCTTGCCGCCGTCAGAGAGACGGATCCCGAGTTAAAACAGGCGTGGTATGAAATTTTAGCGAGGTACTCAAAAAGCACCGGCACGGCTGTAGCCCTTGCGGTTGCTATGTTCCTGAGTCCTAGCCACGGGCCTGACAACACTGCGCATAATGTATATTATGTTAAATTGCATATCTTGTTTCCTGTCACCACTTATTGAACTGTGTATAATGGCAACAATTGATCCTATCTTCGACCGGATGTCTTAAGTGGCTGAATTAACATCAGAACAATTAAAACCCGCTTTTGCGATTGAACAGTTCCCCAAGCTCAGTGAGCTTGAACCCATCCCCTTTGCTGCGCTGCAGCCCAGAGCCATTTCCGGCATCAAGCGTCTTGCCAGTTTTGATGGTGACTGTCCGGTCATGCTGCTCAACGGGTTCCCCGGCGCAGATTATGAAGGCGTTTGCCAGACACTGATTGCCGACTCCAATGGCAAGGATGGTGACCTGTTTGATCTCTGCTATACCGAGAATCTGAACAACCCCTTCAAACCTATCTGGCTGCGACTGCAACCGGGCACCGGCGTTGAATTCTGTGAAATGGTTGGCGAGCTGCTCAAGCTGTTGAGCCACCATCTCGACGCTGAGCGCATCGTGACCCGGATCATGCGCAAGCAGAACAATGATCCGAAGATCGATGATTTTCTCTCCGATCTGGCGGCTCACGTGGCATTGGGGCTGGAGTTCCAGCACCCCGTTCTGATCAACCTGCTGATCCATCACGAAGCGCAGGAAGCGCCGGTGATTTATGGCCGCGATCTCAACTGGGATACCCTGTTTGGCTCCATCAACTACCAGACCGAGCAAGGCTCTGTCTATGCCAACCAGCACCTGCTGGAGCCTGGCTTGCTGCGCGAAGCCAACGGCGGCTACCTCATTTTGCAACTGGACGAGCTACTGGATCAGCCACATCTCTGGTTCAAGCTGAAAAATGCCATGCAAAAAGGTGAGCTGGACTGGAACGCCTATCAGGAAGGGAAAACCCTGACTCCCTTCTTCGCGCCTGAAGCAACCCCCATCAAGCTCAAGCTGATCCTGGTGGGTGACCGACTCGACGTGGCCGAGTTCCAGATGCTGGATCGGGATATGTCCGAACGCATCTTCCTGCGCGCGGATCTGGTGTCAGAGGTGAATATTGAAGAGGAGCTGCAGGAATTTCTGCAGTACCTGGCCTGGCTGCGCCAGCGCTGGAGCCTGCTGGACTTCACGCCAGCCGCCCTCGCCGCCCTTTGTCGTCATGCCAGCCGCCTGTGTGACCATCAGGAGTGGCTGTCGCTCTCCGAAGTGCAACTCTCCGCCATCATGCGGATGGCTGACAGTCTGGCCCGGGAGCTGGGATCCGATGTGGTCACCGACGAGCATATCCGTGGCGCACTGGAGGAGCAGGATTACCGCCTCAACTATCTGGTTGAGCAGTCAGATCAGGGAGTTATCGACGGCCAGATCCTGCTGCAAACCGATGGCGAAGAGATTGGCCAGATCAACGGCCTGTCTGTCATTCAGGTCTCCGGTCACCCTTATGACTTCGGCGAGCCGGTGCGCCTCACCGCGACCGTACACCTTGGTGATGGCGATGTGGCGGATATCGAGCGCAAAGCGGAGCTGGCCGGTCATATCCACGCCAAGGCGATGATGATTATCCACGGCTATCTGTCCAACAAATTTGGCGCAGAGAACCCCTCCCCCCTGTCGGCCAATCTGGTGTTCGAGCAGTCTTACCACGAAATTGATGGCGACAGTGCATCCCTGACCGGCTTGTGTGCCCTGCTCTCTGCCCTCGCCCGCCAGCCTATCTATCAGCACTTCGCCGTGACCGGTGCGGTCGATCAGTTTGGCAATGTGCAGGCCGTGGGTGGCGTGAACGAGAAGATTGAAGGCTTCTTCCGGGTGTGCAAAATCCACGGCATCACCGGCAAGCAAGGTATCATTTTGCCGGGCACCAACATCCAGCAGCTGAACCTCTCTGACGAGGTGATTGCAGCGGTTGAAGCAGGCCAGTTCCACATCCACCCGGTGGATCATGTGGAAGAGGCCATCGAGTTGCTGACCGGCTGCGTGGCCGGTGAGCCTGATATGCCCGATACCCTGTTTGGCCGTATTCAGGAGCGGTTGGACGAGTTGAACGGCTCCACTGCCAAAGTCGGACTGCTGCAATCCCTGCTGGGGCGCCTGTTTGGCCGCTGATGAAGTGATCGGAGTTGTTTAGCGAACAACTGTAAGCTAAATTGGCCCGGCTTTGACCCATTTGAAGGAAATACCGCGTGACCGTAGACAATACCACCATGGAAGCCCGCCTTTCCCTGTGCGAACAGGGCAAGAACTCTTTTACCCGTGAAGAGCTGCTGGCTTGCAGCCGTGGCGAACTTTTTGGTGAGGGTAACAGTCAGCTGCCTGCCCCCAACATGTTGATGATGGACCGCATCGTCAAGATCAATGACAACGGTGGCGAACACGGCAAGGGCGAGATCCTGGCTGAGCTCGACATTACTCCGGATCTCTGGTTCTTCGATTGCCACTTCCCGGGTGATCCTGTGATGCCTGGCTGTCTCGGTCTGGACGCCATGTGGCAGCTGGTTGGCTTCTTCCTTGGCTGGAAAGGTGGCCCCGGCAAGGGTCGTGCTCTGGGCGTAGGTGAAGTGAAATTCACCGGCCAGATCCTGCCGACTGCCAAGAAAGTGACCTACAAGATCACCTTCAAGCGCGTCATCAACCGCAAGCTGGTGATGGGGATTGCTGATGGTGTGGTCGAAGTTGACGGCCGTCCGATCTACAGCGCCACCGACCTGAAAGTGGGCCTGTTCAAAGATACCACCGCATTCTGATCTCTCTGATTGGTGGTAAAACAGCATTAACGCAAAGGGGCCACAACGGCCCCTTTCCTTTTGTAATGAGTGATGAAGTACTTGCTACTTCATGAAGAGGCCTGAGCCCCGCCCTTCCATGGCGTCACGCCAACCACCAAGCCAATGCCCTCGGGCATCCAGGCATTGATACGGACACGCTTCTTTCTGTTTGCCGACCACGCCAGCCTGATAACCACGAGCACGAGCTCTTTCCAGACGGTCCCGCTTCTGTCTCTTCATCATCTACGACCCTCTTCGTGGAACAAAAAAAGCGACCAATTCTGCATCGGTCGCTTTCATCTTTACTCCTGCGAGCGCACTCGGTCAAACAAAAACTTCCACCCTAACCGGGCTATGTGACACAAGGCACTGAACTGGATTAAGTTTTAATTACAGGGAACTTACTCCTGATTTTTGAGTACTTCCAGCTCTTCCCAGCGAGCAAATGCCTGCTCCAGCGCGGCTTCAGCGGCATTGAGCGCATCCAGTTTCGGCTGGGTTTTATCTGCCGGCAGCGAGAAGAACCCTGGCTGGTTGATCTCGCTTTGCAGCGCATCCAGCTCGGCTTCCAGCTGCTCAAGACGAGCAGGCAACCCTTCCAGTTCAAGCTGCAGCTTGTAGGAGAGCTTCTTGCTTTTCTTCGGCGCTTCTGGCGCGGCGGCAACGACCGGCTCGGGCGCCTTGACCGGTGCACTCTTGGCCTGTTGTTGAGCGTTCTGCTGTTCGCGGGTCGCCATCATATCGGCGTAACCACCCACGTAATCGCTGATGCGGCCATCCCCCTCAAACAGCCAGCAGCCGGTCACTGTGTTGTCGATGAAGCGACGATCGTGACTCACCAGCAGCAGGGTGCCGGGGTAGTCGGAAAGCAGCTCTTCCAGCAGCTCCAGGGTTTCCACATCCAGATCGTTGGTCGGTTCATCGAGGATCAGCAGGTTACTCGGCTTGAGGAACAGCTTGGCCAGCAGCAGCCGGTTCTTCTCGCCACCGGAGAGCGCCTTGACCGGCGTACGGGCCCGCTTGGGCTCGAACAGGAAGTCCTGCAGGTAACCAAGAATGTGACGGGAGCGGCCACGCACCATCACCTCCTGCTTACCCTCCCCGACGTTGTCCACCACTGTCTGCTCGGGGTCGAGCTGCTCGCGGTACTGATCGAAGTAGGCCACCTCCAGATTGGTACCCCCCTTGACGGTGCCACGGGTTGGCTCAAGCTGACCCAGCAACAGCTTGATCAGGGTCGATTTGCCGCAGCCATTGGGGCCGACCAGCGCAATCTTGTCGCCACGCAGCACTTGCAGATCGAGCCCCTTAAACAAGGTGCGATCGCCAAAATCCAACCCCAGCCCTTCGGTCTCGAACACCAGCTTGCCGGAGCGATTGACCTCGTCCAGTTGCAGCTTGGCCTTGCCCTGCAGCTCGCGGCGCTGGCTGCGCTCCATGCGCATTGCCTCAAGGGCGCGCACCCGACCTTCGTTACGGGTACGGCGAGCCTTGATACCCTGACGAACCCATACCTCTTCCTGCGCCAGCTTGCGGTCGAACTCGGCATTTTTCAGCTCTTCAACCCGCAGCCACTCCTCTTTCCCCTGCAGGTACTCGTCGTAGTTACCCGGCCAGGAGGTGATGGCGCCGCGATCGAGATCGATGATCCGGGTTGCCAGCTTGTGGATGAACTCCCGATCGTGAGAGATAAAGACGATGGCGCCGCGAAAATCCTTGAGGAAATCTTCCAGCCAGTTGATGGCTTCGATATCCAGGTGGTTGGTCGGCTCATCGAGCAGCAACAAGTCGGGATCGCAGGCCAGCGCACGGGCCAGCGCCACCTTGCGCAGCCAACCGCCAGAGAGACTATCGAGGGTCACATCGGGATCCAGCCCCAGCAGGGTCAACACCTGACTGATGCGGGTCTCGAACTGCCAACCGTTCTGATAGTCGAGCTGCTCTTGTAGCTCGCTCATCTTGCGAATGTTGGCGTCTGACGGATCGCTCGCCAGCTCCATGGAGATGTGGTGGTACTGCTTGAGCAGCTCCCCCACCCCCGCGAGCCCTTCGGCGGCATAGTCAAACACCGTCAGCTCGCTGGAAGCAGGCGGATCCTGCTCAAGGCGGGTCACTTTCAAATCTTGTTGCAGCACCAGACGCCCGTCGTCCAGCGGCAATTCGCTGGCAATGACCTTCATCAGGGTGGACTTGCCCGCCCCGTTGCGGCCAACCAGACAGAGGCGCTCGCCCCGCTCGATGGTCAATTCGGCATTGTCGAGCAGCGGGAAATCACTGAACGACAGACATGCGCCGTGCAATGTTAAAAGAGCCATGTGTGTTCCTTATTTCATATGAAAAAAACGGGCAGCAGACTGGGTCTGCCCCCGTTTTATCGTCAAATCACTCTCACCCCTGACGGGCGGCCCAGCTTTTGAGCTCGGCCAGTGTGAAGGGCCAACCGAGCTCGCGGCCTGCTTCGTCACGCAGCACCGGAATGCGCACCCGATAGGCGGCAAGCCACTGCTCATCATCCATGATGTCGCACTGGCAGGTGGCGGCGGCAAGACCAGCCTCCTCCACCAGCGCCCAGGCCTGCTCGCACAGGTGGCAACCGTCGGTATGAAACAGGGTCAGCATCACGCCTCGCCTTGCTCCGGCGCATGGGTGATGATCCAGCAGTTGTGGATGTGCTGGTTGCGCTCGAAATCCTTCGGTCGCGTCTTCTGGGTGATGTTCTGGGCCTTGAGACCAGTGGCCTCGAGACCGGCCAGATCCATCTTGAAGTGACGCTTGTTGTTGGAGAAGACCAGGGTGCCGTCCGCCGCCAGCAGGCGCTTCAGGTGCTGCATCAGCAGCAGGTGATCGCGCTGTACGTCGAAGCTCTCGTCCATCCGCTTGGAGTTGGAGAAGGTGGGCGGATCGATGAAGATGAGATCGTACTGCTCATCTGCTTCAGACAACCACTTCAGACAATCGGCCTGGACAAACTTGTGCTGACGGCCCACCAGCGAGTTGAGACGCATGTTGTCCTGCGCCCAGTTCAGGTAGGTGTGGGACATGTCGACCGTAGTGGTCTCGCTGGCACCGCCAAGACCTGCGTGCACGGTGGCACTGCCGGTGTAAGCAAACAGGTTCAGGAAGCGCTTGCCCTTGGCCATCTGACCCAGCATGCGGCGAGTCTGACGGTGATCGAGGAACAGGCCGGTATCCAGATAGTCGTAGAGGTTGACCCACAGACGGGCACCGTACTCCTGCACTTCCATCCGGTGCTGCTCTTCGGAGAGCTTCTGATACTGCTGTTTGCCTTCCTGACGCTCGCGCACCTTCAGGATCACCTTCTCGCCGTCCATGCCGGTCACCTTGATGGCGGCCTGAACCATGTCGAGCAGACGCTGGCGGGTCTTCTGGGCGGGGATATCCTTGGGCGCGGCATACTCTTGCACCACCAGATAGTCCTGATAGCGGTCGATGGCGGCGTTGTATTCCGGCAAGTCGGCATCATAGAGGCGATAGCAATCGATGCCCTCTTTGTTGGCCCACTTCTCGAGGGTTTTCAGATTCTTGCGCAGGCGGTTGGCAAAGTCCTGAGCGACCTCTTTTTGTGAGGCCACGGAGTCCAGCGCGATTTGATAATTGCGCAGCTGACACTCGAGGGCGCCGTTGAACAGGCGATATTGCTTGTCGGCGCGCAGGCGCAGACAGCTGAGAAGTTCGGGGGATGCGGAAAGAATGGAGACTTTCCAACCCTGGAAGCTGCGACGCAGGGCATCGCCGAGGGCCTGGTGCACTTCCAACAGCGCCGGGAACTCGCCAAGACGCTCGCCGTACGGCGGGTTGGAGATCAGCATACCGACTTGGCGTGCCTCCCCTTCCACGGCAGGCATCGGCAGCGGGTTTTCCAGCTTGGTGACATCGGCCTGCTTGAAGGTGATGAGGTGAGCCACACCGGCCGCTTTGGCGTTGTCGCGCGCTTTGAGCAGCACGCGCGGGTCGGCATCACAGCCAAACAGCTTCACTTCACAACGTTGCATGCCGCGTTTGGCACGTACTTGCGCTTCCATCATCAGGCTCTGCCACAGCTCACTATCGTGCTGTAGCCAGCGATCGAAACCGAAGCGCTCGCGGCGCAGCGCTGGCGCCATGTCGGCGGCGATAAAGGCCGCTTCAATCAGCAAGGTACCGGAGCCGCACATGGGGTCCATCATGGGCTCACCGGCCCAGCCGCTACGGGCAATCATGGCGCAGGCCAGGTTCTCTTTGAGCGGCGCTTCGCCGGTGCCTTGACGATAGAAACGCTGGTGCAGCGCTGGGCCTGACAAGTCCAGCGTGATATTGGCCTTGCCTTTGCCCAGGTGCGCCATGATGCGAATATCCGGCGACTTCTTGTCCACGTCCGGACGTACGTGACCGCGCTTGGTGAAGCGGTCGACGATAGCATCCTTGATCTTCAGCGCGCCATATTGGGTATTGCGAATGGCAGGGTTGGTGCCGGTAAAGTCCACCGCGATGGTAGAGGTACCGGAGAAGTGCTCTTCCCAGGGAATGGTGTGGGCACCGAGATAGAGATCCAGATCGTCGTTCATCTGGAATTCGGACAGCACCAGCACGATACGGGAGGCAAAACGGCTCCACAGGCAGGCCTTGTAGCCAATCGCCAGTTCGCCTTTGAAGTGGACGCCAGCCACGGTCTCACGGACCTGCTCTGCGCCCAGGGTGGTCAGCTCGTCGGCCAACAGGTTTTCCAGCCCCTTGGGGCAGGTTGCAAAAAATTCTTTCATCACGCTCACGGGGAACCCATAAAAATAGTGCCGCATTATACCTCATCAGGCGGGCTGGAGCATGCAAAAGTCGGCGGAAACAGCAGGATGGAAACAGATTGGTAGACAGAGAGAAAGGCAAGAGACCCCATGACTACTCGATGGCGAGAACATGGGGCCAGACATCATTAACGAATCACTTCATGCGAGCCTTGAAACGGGGATTGCTTTTGCAAATTACGAACAATTTGCCCCGGCGGCGTACCAACTGACAATCGGGATGACGTGCCCGTGCGGATTTGAGTGAACAGACGACCTGCATTCAGGACTCCTTCTTGCTTGAAAATGCGCCAAAGCGCTTGTTGAAACGGGCCACACTCCCCTCGCTCGATACCTGCTTCTGCTTGCCGGTATAGAACGAGTGCGACTGACTGGAAACATCGAGCGACACATAGGGATACTCCTTCCCGTCTTGCCACGTGTAACGGCGATCACTCTTGATGGTTGAACCGACCAGGAAAAAGGCATCTGCCGCCGTGTCATGGAACAGCACCAAACGATAATCCGGGTGAATATGAGGCTTCATGGCAACTCCATTTTGTTACGTTATAACAAAATGTAAGTGAGAATAGCTCTCGTTTCAAGCATAAAATGCCGTATGTAGAAAATTGTGGCAGTGAGTGAGGTGTTGATACTGAGGTGCAGACACTAAACACGCAGAACTAAACAAGAGTGAGACACCATGCTGGCAGCGCGGGAATGCAAAGACAGGCCAAGATACGGCAGTGGGTCAGAACACAAGATGCAAGTGGATGTAATAAGCCTCAGGAGAGGCTGAATCACAACCATGAACATCAATGAGAATAGGCAAGATGTTCGCGGATCAATGAAGTATCAGAAACGAGGCGCTATTGAGGTGACAACAGCAAAAATAGGCTGCGGTGTAATCACAGAGATAAAACGATTGATGAAAATATATCAACTGACCTGACGATATTGCTCGGTCACGGTAATACGCGGTTTCATCCGGTTATTCATCACCTTGATCACCCCGAAGCGAGGCAGGGTTTTGCTGGTAGTCAATACCAGATCGGCAGTGAGGTTCAAACAGACGCTGGCCTGCTCCCCAGCCTCAATGACCATAAATTCGCCGTTGCCATGCGGTGTATTCATCCAGACCAGATCACCGTTTTGCGGGATCACCAGCGGATGCTGTTCACCAAAAAACCAGCTTTGCGGCATCAGGGGTTTATAAAAGCGACTGACCGCGATGGCGTTGAGCACCAGTTGCACCTGATGGGGAATACTCCACTCAAGTTCGGCTGCTTTATCCATCAACTGATAATAGAGGGCGGCATCATCGACACAAAAAGGCTGGGTCGCAAACGAGCTGGGCACCAATTGTCGCCCTTGATACTCGGTCGCAAATAACATGTTATCAGACAGGTCCAACATCAGACGGTCACTCTGGGCATCATAGTGCCATTGCCAGCTATCGGTCGGTTGGATAAACATGTTGGAGCCCTTACTTGAATTTCGTCTGTTGACTTTATTCCATGTCGATAAAATCAGCAACGTCAAATAAAGGGCTCCTCCCTATTTCTTATATATTGGTCACGATCTCTTTGACCAGACCCGGTCCTTTATAAATAAAACCGCTATAAATTTGCACCAGACTGGCACCGGCGGCCAATTTTTCACGGGCGGCCATGGCACTATCAATACCACCTACACCGATAATTGGCAGGGCACCATTTAGCGCCTTGGCCAGATGACGGATCACCTCGGTGCTCTTGTGTTGCAGCGGACGACCACTCAGGCCACCCGCCTCACCGGCATGGGGCATGTCGTAGATCATCTCGCGCTCGAGGGTGGTATTGGTGGCGATAACACCATCAATGCCATTACGCACCAGCGAAGCGGCCACCTGATCTATTTCTTCAAGGCTTAAATCCGGGGCAATTTTAACCGCCAGCGGCACATATTTTTTATATTGGGCGGCCAGCTCCTGCTGACGCACCTTGAGGGCGGCCAGCAATTCATCCAGCGCCTCGCCATATTGCAGCGAACGCAAACCCGGTGTGTTGGGGGAAGAGATATTGACGGCAATATAACCGGCGTGATCATAAACCTTGTCCATACAGATCAGGTAATCATCCTTGCCCTGTTCGATGGGGGTATCTTTGTTCTTGCCGATATTAATGCCGATCACCCCCTGATATCTGGCCTCTTTCACCTTGGCCACCAGATGATCCACACCCTTGTTGTTGAATCCCATCCGGTTGATGATCCCCTCTGCCGGAATAACCCGGAACAGACGAGGCTTGTCATTGCCGCTCTGGGGTTTGGGGGTGACGGTACCGACCTCGATAAAGCCAAATCCCATGGCGCCCAGCGCGTCAATGCACTCACCATCTTTATCCAGACCGGCCGCCAATCCCAGCGGATTGGCAAAAGAAAGCCCCATAACAGTGACGGGGCGTTTCGGCAAATTCTGGCGGAAGAAACAATCGAGTGGCGTACCGAGAAGGCGGGGCAAATATTTCATGGAGAGATCGTGCGCCTGTTCCGGGTTGAGCTTGAACAGGAAATGCCTGGCGATGGGGTACAACATCTTTGCTCCTTAAAGAAAGCCCCGGCAACTGGCCGGGGCTTTGGGTGTAATGTCGGTGTCATGCCTTAATCTGGCAATTAAAGTGCCCGACAGTTCAACTGGAGCAGGTTCAACTCTCGCAAGGCCACCGAGAACTTGGCGAACTCGTGAGTGCTGGTGGTCTTGAAGTCGGCCAACATGTGGGTCCAACGGGACAAGAGTTGCTCATGCTCCGAAATCCAGTCGGCCAGTATGGTAGCGCATTCTCCCTCTCCTTTGCACCCTTCCAGTACCACAGAAGTGAGACTGCGTTGCTGCCAGTCCAAATCTTCGCGGAAAGAGGCACGCGCCATCGCCTGCCAATGGTTACCGACCGGCTGATGGTTGATCTGGTCGAGGAACCAGTGCAGATCCAGTTTGGCCCCGAGGCGATAGTAGACATTGGCGGCGCGCAGGATATCGGTCTTGTGCTCCGCGGCAATCTGCGCCAGATCCAGACTGGAGAAGAGGCTGCTCATATGGGCGACCTGACGGGCAATGGCCTCGGGCACCTGCTTCTCCATCCATTTGGCAACAGCCTGACGATGCTCTGCAACTTCGCTCTCATCCATCACTTCGTAAAGATGTGTGCCCAGGGTTTCGAACGCCGGACGGAAGAAGGCGATGTTTTCGCTGATGCTCCAGCTGCGATTGCGGGCGCGCAGGAACCAGCGGGTGGCACGACGCACGATGCGGCGGCTGTAGAACATCAGCTCAAGCTGAGTCTGGGCATCCACCAGGTTGTCGCACCCTTCGATATCGCGCCACAGCTGGTTCATGCCAAACACTTCGCGGGCCATGGCAAAGCAGCAGGCCACTTCGGCGACCGAGGCACCGGTCTCGTCCTTCATCCGGCTGGCGAAGTTGAGCCCCATGTCGTTGACCAGCATGTTGGCCACCCGGGTCGCAATGATTTCGCCACGCAGCGGGTGCTGGGCAAGCGCTGCACCAAACTGCTGCTGCAACTTGGCCGGGAAGCTGGTGACTAGCATGTTGGCCAGGAAAGGCTCCTCGGTGATCTCAGGGCAGTTGAGTTGCTCCTTGAGCACCATCTTGCCATAAGCCACCAGCACCGCCAGTTCGGGTCGGGTCAGCCCCTGCCCGGCCGCCATCCGCTCGGAGAGCTCTTCATCGGAGGGCAGGAACTCCAGCGCACGGTCCAGCTTGCCTTCCCGCTCCAGCCCCTGAATAAAGCGCTGCTGCTCTTTGAGTTGTTCAGCACCGCGGAAGCTGGTGACCGAGATGGACTGGGACTGGCGATAGGCGTTGGTGATCACGATCTGCGCCACGTCGTCGGTCATTTCGTAGAGCATCTGGTTACGTTGCTTGAGGGTCAGATCCCCTGCTGCCACCAGCTGGTTGAGCAGGATCTTGATGTTCACCTCGTTGTCGGAGCAATCCACCCCACCCACGTTGTTGGTAAAATCGGTGTTGATGCGACCACCCTGGCTGGCGTACTCCACCCGACCGAGCTGGGTAAAGCCGAGGTTGCCCCCCTCGCCCACGATACGGGCCCGCAAATCGCGACCATTGACCCGCAATGCGTCATTGCTGCGATCGCCCACTTCCCCATCGCTCTCGCGAGCGCTCTTCACATAGGTGCCGATGCCGCCGTTCCACAGCAGGTCGACATTGAGGCAAAGCAGCGCCTTGATCAGCTCGTTCGGCGCCATGCTGGCCTTGTCGGTACCTAGCAGGGTCTGTATTTCCGGGCTCAGCTTGATGGACTTGGCCGAGCGCAGGAAAATGCCGCCGCCCTGTGATATCAGCTCGCGGTTGTAGTCATCCCAGCTGGAGCCCGGAAGATCGAACAGGCGCTGGCGTTCGACAAAGCTCTTGGCCGCATCCGGGGTCGGGTCAACGAAGATGTGCATGTGGTTGAACGCGCCCACCAGCCGGGTGTGCTCGGAGAGCAGCATGCCGTTGCCGAACACGTCCCCCGCCATGTCGCCGATCCCGACACAGGTAAAATCTGTGGTCTGGCAGTTGACGCCAATTTCACGGAAGTGACGCTGGACCGACTCCCAGGCCCCGCGTGCGGTGATACCCATCTTCTTGTGGTCGTAACCGACCGAGCCGCCGGAGGCGAATGCATCACCGAGCCAGTGACCGTATTCGAGGCTGATCTCATTGGCGATGTCGGAGAAGGTCGCGGTACCCTTATCGGCAGCCACCACCAGGTAGTAGTCATCCTCATCGTGACGCACCACGGATTTTGGCGGGATCACCTCGCCGCCGATGATGTTGTCGGTCACATCGAGCAGGCCGCGAATAAACAGGCGATAGCAGGCCTTGCCCTCCTCCTGAATGACCGCGCGGGGCGCCCCTACCGGCATCTGTTTGCAGTAGAAACCGCCCTTGGCACCGACCGGCACGATCACGGTGTTCTTGACCTGCTGGGCTTTCACCAGACCCAGCACTTCGGTACGGAAGTCCTCCTTACGATCGGACCAGCGCAGACCGCCACGGGCCACCTTGCCCCAGCGCAGATGCACCCCTTCCACTCGCGGCGAGTAGACGAAGATCTCGAACTTCGGCAACGGCAGCGGCATGTCGGTGATGCTGGACGGAGCCAGTTTGAAGGAGATGTAGGGCTTGATGTTGCCCGCCTTGTCCAGCTGATAGTAGTTGGTGCGCAGGGTGGCGTCGATCATCTCCACATAGCGGCGAATGATGCGATCGTCATCCAGGTTGGCCACCTGATCCAGCTTGGCGGCAAGCGCCTCGTGCAGCTTGGCTTCTGCCTTGGCGTCCTGTTTGCCAGCGGGGTCGAGGCGCTGCTCGAACAGGGTAAACAGCAGTTGGGCGATATCGGGGTAGCGGGTAAGCGTCTCTTCGATATATGACTGGCTGAAGGAGACGCCGGTCTGGCGCATGTATTTGGCGTAGGCGCGCAGCACCGACACCTGACGGCCAGTGAGGCCCGCCCCCAATACCAGTCGGTTGAAGCCGTCATCTTCCAGCTGCTTGTTCCAGATGGCGGCAAACGCCTGCTGGAAGCGCTGCTGGCTCTGGGCCAGATCAAACGGCTGCTCGCCGTGCAGCAGCATGGAGAAGTCGAGGATCCAGAACAGATCACCGCTCGGGGTGCGTACCTGATACGGGGTCTCGCCGATCACCCGCAGCCCCATGTTCTCCAGCATCGGCAGCACGTCGGAGAGATGAATAGGTTCGGTGCGATGGAACAGCTTGAGCCGTACCCGACGATCGTTCTCCTCCTCCTGCGCTCGGTAGAACAGCATGCCCAGCGGCTCGGCTTCGCTCAGGTTATCGAGCGCCATGATGTCGGCCACGGCAGAGCCCGGCAGCACATCTTCCTTGTAAGCGCGCGGGAAGGCAGTGCTGAAACGGCGACGCAGTTCGTTGCCGCGGGCTTCACCGTAGTGAGAGAGCAGCACGGAGTCGAGTCGGTCATCCCAGCTGCGGGCCGCTTCAATCAGGTTGTTCTGTACTTCGTTCACATCCACATCCACGTTGTTGTTGTTGACCCGCACTATGTAGTGGGTCCGTGCCAGCACGCCCTCGGTGAAGTAGACGTTGAACTCCACCTCTTCGTTGCTGCCAAAATATTTCTGCAAAATTTGCTGGGTCTTGATCCGCAGCGCGGTGTTGTAGCGCTCCTTGGTGACATAGACCATGCAGGAGAAGAAGCGACCATAGACATCCCGGCGCACAAACAGCCGCAGCATGTCCCGCTCCTGCATCTCCAGCACGCCAAGACCGGTGGCCAGCAGCTCCTCTTCACGAGCCTGGATCAGTTCGTCGCGGGGATAGGTTTCCAATACGTTCAGCAGCGCCTTGTAGGCGTGGGAGCCCTTCTCGTGTCCGGAGGCGGCCATGATGCGCTCGAGACGATGGCTGATGAGCGGGATCTGGGTCGCGCTGGTGTTGTAGATGGAAGAGGCGTAGAGGCCGATGAAGCGATCTTCCCCCACCACCTTGCCGTGCTCGTCAAAGCGCTTGATGCCGATGTAATCCACATAGGCCGGGCGGTGTACCCGGGACTTGCTGTTGGATTTGGTGAGGATCAGCAAGTCGGAGCTCAGGGCTGCGTGACGGGCGCTGGCCGGCATGTTGCCAAGACGCTGGCCCACCTCCTTGATGGAGTTCTTCATCAAACCCAGGCTGGAGCTGGCCTGCGGCAGGATCTCGTGATCCCCCTCCACCGCCTTGACGTCGTAACGGCGATACCCCATCAGGGTGAAGTTGTGGGCAGCCACCCATTTGAGGAAAGCAACGCAGGAGGCTACCTCCTCCTTGCTGGCCGGACTCTTGCGCTTGGGCAGTTCGTCGATGATCTCATTGAGCTTGGCCAGCATCGGCTGCCAGTCGCCGACTGCCAGCGCCACTTCACCGGCCACCGAGTTGAGCTCGGCAGCAAGCGCAGCCATCTGCTCCTCGCTGGTGAGGTGATCGATCTCGATAAGGAAGGCGGTTTCAACCGAGGTCTGCCCGTCGGTGTTGTCGAGCGCCAGAATGGCGTCAATCTTGCCATCCGTGCCACGAATGAGGTGCAGCGGTTGGTGCAGCATCATGTGGGCGGTGATATTGAGTCGCTTGAGCGCCATCCGGATGGAGTCCACCAGGAAGGGGGAATCCTGCAGGATCACCTCGACGATGGTATGGGGCGATTGCCAGCCGTGACGGGTCAGCTCGGGGTTGTAGACCCGGATATAGGGGTCGGTGCTGCTGCGCTGATTGAGGGCATTCCACAAGCTAAGGGCCGCGCCATAGAGATCGCTGTCATTACGATCATGCAGATCGGAGCTCGCCATGTTGCCGTAGAACTTGGCAACGAAGCGCTCGACCAGAGAGGCACTGTTTTTGGGCAACTTCTGATGGATCAGGCTGAGAACGTTTTCGAGCAGAACTGAGGTAGGGGCGTCTTTCAATGCCATTTTTATATTCCTTATCGGACGACATTAACCACCGACGCAGAGGCAACCACCCTGGTTACCCGCTGGTGCAGAGTTGTTGCGAAGTGTAATGGCTTGGATAAGGGAAGGCGAGGAAAGGTGCTAACGAGATGTTAAAAACAAGGTGCAGATCACGGCTTAAACTGTGAGAAATTTTGCAAATAACCAAAAATACAGAAATTCCCACTACCTTTGTGCCAGTTTGCCGGATAGATAGTGACTCAAAGCAGATAAACAGTCGGTAATCTGTTCACTTTTTGTTAATTTATGCGTTCGAGACTGATAAAGCGGTAATCGTCCTGGGTTTTCAGCCGAAAGTAGCCATGCACACCATTGATGGCGACAAAGGGCCGTATTTTTTCTATGCCAAGTTCCAGGGTCAATCCCTGTTCGCTGCGCACCACCAGCCGTCTGGCATGGCCCTGATACATCAGCATCACCTCATCGCTATTCAATGAGAGCCGAAAAGTAAACTGCTTCACGCTTGCTCCTGATCACACGACAAATCACACAATAGGGGCAGGCGCATTCACGCCCCTGCCCCGTCGACACTTACTGCTGCAGCGCCTTGCTGACCTTCTCGAACAGATCCCGTGCCAGCCCCTCAAGGTTGGCCAGACGGGTCAGCTCGGCGCGGATAAGGGCCTTGCGCGCGTCATCCAGTCGCTTGAACTGGATAAGAGGCGTGATGAGGCGGGAGGCCACCTGCGGATTGACCTCGTTGAGCTCGATCAGCAGATCGGTCAGGAAGCGGTAACCGCTGCCATCCACCGCATGGAACTGCACCTGATTGCTCATGGCGAAGCTGCCGATCAACGCCCGCAGCCGGTTCGGGTTGCGAATGCTGAAGGTGGGGTGATTCATCGCCTGCTTCACTTCGCCGAGCACATCGGCAGCCGGTTTGCTGCCAATCAGCCGCAGCCAGTTGTCCAGCACCAGTCCATCCTTGGCCCACTTGCCCTCGAAATCGGCCAGCAGCGCGGCGCGACATGGCAACAGATAGCCGTTGGCCACCTGCAGCGCCGCCAGGGTATCGGTCATGTTGTCGGCAGTTGCATACTGCTCGCGCACCATCGCATCGGCATGCTCCGCATCCAGCGCCGCCAGATAGCCAAGCACCACCCCCTTGAGGGCTCGCTTGGCCATGTCGGCGTGCACCACCTGATAACCATTCAGACGCAGGCTCTGATAGGTAGCCGCCAAGCTCGCGCCAAAGGCCTCGGCAAGACGGGTGTGGATCGCGTCGCGCACCTGATGGATGGCATCGATATCGGCCACCTCGAACAGCTCGGCCAGGGTCGCCTCGCCGGGCAGCGCCAGGATCTCCGCCTTGAGGGCCAAATCCAGCTCGCTGTCGTCCAGAATGGCGACGAAGGCGGCCAGCAGGGTCTGGGAGAGCTCGACCCCCTGCCCGTGCTGTACCCGCGCCACCCCTTCGATGACCGCCTTGTTGATCAGCATCTGGGCCGCATCCCAGCGGGCAAACTCGTTGCGAGCAAAGCGCATCAGGAAGGCGAGCGCTTCATCACTGTAGTCATAGTGCAGCTTGACCGGCGCGGAGAAGTCCCGCAGCAGGGAGGGAACCGGCTTGACCGGCACCTGATCGAACTCGAAGGTCTGCTCCGCTTCCAGCACGTCGAGCACGTTGCCGATGGCCTTGCCCTGATATTGCAACGCAATGACGGCACCTTGTTGGTCATAGAGCTCGATGTCGAGGGGGATATGCAGCGGCAGCTTCTGCGGCTGATCCTGAGTCGGCGGGGTGTGCTGGCTCACATGCAGACGGTAAACACCGCTCGCGGCATCGTACTCGTCGGTCACAGTCAGCTCGGGCGTGCCGGACTGGCTATACCAACGGCGGAAACGTCCGAGATCCACGCCAGAAGCATCCTCCATCGCCTGCACGAAATCATCGCAGGTGGCGGCAGAACCGTCGTGGCGCTCGAAGTAGAGACGCATACCCGCCTGGAAGGCAGCTTCACCCAGCAGGGTGTGCATCATGCGGATCACTTCCGACCCCTTCTCGTAGACGGTCAGGGTGTAGAAGTTGTTCATCTCGATCACCACATCTGGGCGGATCGGGTGCGCCATGGGGCCGGCATCTTCGGCAAACTGCGGGCCGCGCACGGTGCGCACGTTGTTGATGCGGTTGACGCCACGGGAGCCCAGATCGGAGGAGAACTCCTGATCCCGGAATACCGTCAGTCCCTCTTTCAGGCTGAGCTGGAACCAGTCACGACAGGTGACGCGGTTGCCGGTCCAGTTGTGGAAATATTCGTGACCGATCACCCGTTCGATACCGTGGTAGTCGCTGTCGGTAGCGGTGGCCGGATTGGCCAGCACGAACTTGGAGTTAAAGATGTTGAGCCCCTTGTTCTCCATGGCGCCCATGTTGAAGAAGTCCACCGCGACGATCATATAGATGTCGAGATCATACTCGAGGCCGAAACGCTGCTCGTCCCAGCGCATGGAGTTGATGAGACTCTCCATGGCAAAACCGGCTCTGTCCAGGTTGCCCTTGTCGACGAAGATCTCGAGGGCCACCTTGCGGCCGCTCTTGGTGGTGTAGTGGCTGCGCTCCACATCGAAATCTCCGGCCACCAGCGCAAACAGGTAGCTCGGTTTGGGGAAAGGATCCTGCCACTGTACGAAGTGACGGCCGCCATCCAGATCACCGCTGTCGACCTTGTTGCCGTTGGAGAGCAGGAAGGGGAACTGCGCTTTGTCAGCAGTAATGCGGGTGCTGTAACGCGCCAGAATGTCGGGGCGGTCCAGATAATAGGTAATGCGGCGAAAGCCCTCCGCTTCACACTGGGTGCAGTAGGCATCGCCAGACTTGTAAAGCCCTTCCAGCGCGGTGTTGGCGGCCGGATCCAGCAGGGTGACGATGGTCAGCACACATTCGGCAGGCAGGTTGAACAGGGTCAGGCTGCTCTCGCCTTGCTCGTAGTGGTCACAGGGAATGCCATCGATGGCAACGCTCTTGAGGGTCAGCTGCTCGCCATCGAGGACCAGCGGAGCATTGTGCTCGCCGTTGCGGCGAATGCGGGTGATGGCGGTGACCTGGGTCAGCGGCTCCTGCAGTTGGAAATCGAGGTCGATGGTGTCGATCCAGTAGAGCGGCGCCTGATAATCCTGGCGATATTTGGCCGTCATGGCCTGGGAGTGATCGGTCATTATTGTCTGCTTCCACGCTTGTTAAAGGCGAGAAAGAGGCTGTCACAACCAACTGACGGGGTCAAACAATTTGCATTACGTCAGATACGCCAGACAAAAAGAAAGGGCGACCGCAGTCGCCCTTGTGCATTATGGGTCGCCTTGTCAGCTGCGTTTGCTGACCTTGGCCAGATCCGCCGTGATATTGGCCGCTTCGATGAGATACTCATCGGGCGCTTCAAAATCAGCGGGCAGTTCATCCAGACTCTTCACCGCCGGCTTGCCAAGACGTGCCAGACGCTCATTGGTACGTTTGAGCGCTTTCTCATCCTGTTTCGCCTGCTCTGCAACACGCTCTGCCTCGTTGAGGGAGACCGACTTCTTGTCTTTCTCCTCCTTGTAGTCAGCGATGTCCTGCATCACATAGGCAAACTCGGGATCCTTGGCGATCCGGGCATCGTGCGCCGACTGCAACTTCGGCAGCAGGCTGGCGAAGTTGCCGAGTTTCTCGTAGTTGGCGGAGGCAATCTTGTCCCACGGCAACGCATTGAACTCACGGCTTTCGCCCGTCTCTTCCGGGGCAACCGGTGTCGGGAAGCTGATATCCGGCGCAACGCCCTTGTTCTGGGTGCTGCCACCGTCGATCCGGTAGAACTTGGCGATGGTGTACTGCACGTGACCCAGCGGCTGCTCGTAGAAGTCATAGACCTTGGCGAGGCTGCGATGCTGCTGCACCGTCCCCTTGCCGAACGAGTTTTCACCCAGGATCAGGGCGCGGCCATAATCCTGCATGGCGGCAGCGAAGATCTCGGAGGCCGAGGCGCTGTAGCGGTCGATCATTACCGACATGGGGCCGCCGTAGTAGACGTTGCCATCATCATCACCATTGACCGTGATACGGCCCATGTGATCACGAATTTGCACCACGGGACCGCTGGCAAAGAAGAGACCGCTCAGGGCGGAGGCTTCGGTCAGGGCACCACCGCCGTTACCGCGCAGATCGATGATCAGACCATCGATCTTCTGCTTGTTCAGGCTGGAGAGCTCCTTGATCACGTCGTCGTGCAGATTGACGTAGAAACTCGGGATCTCGATGACGCCAATCTTCTTGCCTTCGGCGTTAATCACCTTGGACTTGGCGGCCCTGTCTTCAAGACGCACCTTGTCGCGGGTCAGCTCGATCTGCTCGGTCTTGGCGGTTGCGCCCTTGCCGCGCTGGATCTCCAGCTTGACCTTGCTCCCCTTGGGCCCCTTGATGAGCTCGACCACGTCATCAAGACGCCAGCCAATCACATCGACAATCTTGCCATCTTCCTGCCCTACCCCGGTGATCTTGTCATCGGGCTTGAGGTGGTTGGATTTGGCCGCCGGGCCACCGGGCACCAGCGAACGGATGACGGTAAAGTCATCTTCCGCCTGCAACACGGCACCAATCCCCTCCAGCGAGAGGTTCATCTCGGTGTTGAAACGATCGGCACTGCGCGGTGAGAGGTAACTGGTGTGCGGTTCGATGGCGCGAGCGAAGGAGTTCATGAAGAGCTGGAAGACATCCTCGCTCTCGGTCTGGGACATCCGCTTGATGGCATTGTTGTAACGCTTGCCAAGCAGCTCCTTGATCTCGGGCCACTCCTTGCCGCTGAGCTTGAGGCTCAGGGCATCGAACTTGACCCGCTGACGCCACAGCTCGTTGAGCTCTGCTTCATCTTTGGGCCAAGCCGCCCCTTCCCGATCAAACACATAGTTGTCGGTCTGGGTAAAATCGAAAGGAGTATCAAGCAGTTTGAGGGCGTATTCGAACCGCTCATAACGCCGCTGCTGACTCAGGTTGAACATCTCGTAGGCGGGAGCCAGACGGCCTCTTTCGAGGTCGGTGTCAAAACCGTTACGGTACTTTTCAAAACGGCTGATATCAGAGGCCAAAAACAGGTTGCGGCTGTAGTCCAGATTCTCCAGATATTTATCGAAAATCACGGAGGAAAAGGCATCGTCCAGCTTGAACTGTTTATAGTGCGAGCGGGTAAACAGATTGGTAATTCGCTTGCTGGCCGTAGCATGTTGGCTCTCTTGAGCCAACACAGGCAAATCACTCTCCTTGAGCACCGGCTCGATGGCCTGTGCAAGCCCGGCAAGCGCCAGGCTACAGGCAACGAGGGAAAAACGAATTACGCCATGCTTCAACATTTGTCTCCTTAGAGAACCAAGTGCTCTGATTTGACCCGCACCATCATGCCGGTCTGCAGTTGGACCTGTACATCGTCCTTGGTTACTTCCTTGATGGTTGCCGGAACCGGGAATTTACCCATAACGACGCGCACATCCTGGCCCACTTTCAGCGTAGCGGCATCCACTTTAACCAGCGGAGCTTCGGCGACCGGTGCCTTGGCGGCAGCTTTCGGCTTGGCAGCTACATCAGCTTTCTCGGTTTTGCGCACAGCAGGACGACGGGGCTTCTTGGCCTTCTCATCCTTCTCTTTGGTATTGGTACGACGGCTGGCGAATACGCGCTCTTTGCTCTCTTTCAGAGCTTGCTTGGCGTGCTCGATGTGCTCTTCGGTCAGCAGTTCGCCCGGGTTGCCGTCCAGATCAACGCGAGCCTGGCCAGCTTTGAGGCCGTGCAGGTAGCGCCAGCTGGAGGTGTATTGACGCAGTGCGGAACGCAGCATGGTCTTGGAGACTCTGGCATCGTCAGCAAGACGCTCGGCCAAATCCTGGAAGATGCCAATCTTGAGCGGCTTGGCCTCTCCTTCAGCAACGAAGCAGGCCGGGAATTTCTCGACCAGGTAGGCAACGATCTCTTTACTGTTCTTCAGCTTCTCAGTGTTTTCCATGTATAACCTTGGCTTTCATATAAACGCACGGGCACGTCCCGAGCACAACAAAGGCCCCATTATAGAGAGCTTGGGGCCTTTTGCGAACCATCTAGCAATGACTTAGAGCATGCTTTCCAAAATTTGCACCGTTTCTTCGAGGCCAATCCGGTCTTCCTGGTCGAAACGGTTAAAAATCGGACTGTCGATATCGAGCACTCCGATGATCTCGCCACCACGGCGCACCGGGATCACGATTTCCGAGTTGCTCGCGCCATCGCAAGCGATGTGACCGTCGAACTGGTGGACATCGTCAATGAGTTGGGTTCTCCCCTCTGCCACTGCCGTACCACACACCCCGCGGCCAACCGGGATCCGCACGCAGGCCGGTTTGCCTTGAAACGGCCCCAATACCAGGGTCTCACCCTGCAACAGATAAAAACCGACCCAGTTGATCTCCGTCAGCTCCTGATTCAGCAGCGCGGACAAGTTGGCCAGATTGGCAATCAGATCGGTTTCCCCCTCCAGCAGCGCCTTGGCTTGCTGGTTGAGGGTGCGATAAAACGGTTGTTTTTCAATCATGATTAAATGAACTTCACTCCCTGATGGTTTGGGGAAGGTAACGCCTGGCCGGGAAATTTCAAATATTTTTTCCACTCCCCGCCCCTTGCGTCGTTATTCCCGGGCAACGGAAAGCGCCAATTGCTGGCGTTGACCATTACTCCACTCGATATTTAACAACCAGATCATGACGGGTGACGTACAGCTCCCCACCTGGGTCACCCCCTGCCACTGTCCGTCTATTTGTTCAAAGCTCACCGGAATGGTGCCCATAAACATATCTTTGCCTTCGAGCGTCGCCTTAACCGGCTTGATGGCCGGATCGCCGCCAGTAATAGCGATGGCAAAGTCATGTTCGGCGCGCAGCGGTAATTCCTTGATGGCTACCGTCAGCGGCTTGTTACCAATCAGCGCGTTGCAAGGGGTGTGGGAAAGATCACAAATCTGATCTTTTGTCTGACCAGCAGGCACGCTGCTATCGGCCGAAAACCAGGTGCGATAGGCAATCAGCGCCAGCAACAACGCCAGCACCAGTGCGAGGTGCAAAACTTTACGTGCGGTAAGTCTCTCTTTCATCAAAAACAGCCCGATTAAGATGCAATTAAAATAGTTTTTTGTGATCTCGAACAAGGTAAAAAGCCGCCATAACGAGACCGGACGGAGCCAAATATATCACTGTTTATACTGTTATTTTACCTGTCAGTTCAGTATCATTCCCATGAAGTTTTCATTTAGCCATCTTTTGCTTTTCCTTTCGTTAACAGATGTTAACAACTGGTCGGCGGTGGCTGATGAAGCCAGTCCGGTTCTCCGGATACAAAACCAAACAACAGCAGCATCGGAAGCGGAATATAACGATGAGCCATACAACTAACCATCCTGAGTACAACTATACCGTTGTTCGCCAGTTTACCGTCATGACGATTGTCTGGGGAATTGTCGGCATGTCGGTTGGCGTACTGATCGCAGCCCAGTTGATCTGGCCTGCTCTCAACTTCGAGACTCCGTGGCTGACTTACAGTCGTCTGCGGCCCCTCCATACCAACGCAGTGATCTTCGCCTTCGGCGTCAGTGCACTGATGGCCACCTCGTTTTACGTGGTGCAGCGTACCTGTCAAACCAGACTGTTCGGTGGCCCGCTGGCAACCTTCGTCTTCTGGGGCTGGCAAGCGATCATCCTCTCTGCCGCCATATCTCTGCCGCTGGGTTACACCTCCGCCAAAGAGTATGCCGAGCTGGAGTGGCCGATTGATATCGCCATCACAGTGGTATGGGTCGCCTATGCCATCGTCTTCTTCGGCACCCTGATGAAGCGCACCACCTCCCACATCTATGTGGCGAACTGGTTCTTCGGCGCCTTCATCATCACCGTCGCGGTGCTGCACATCGTTAACAACATGGAAGTGCCGCTCTCCGGCATGAAGTCCTACTCCATGTACTCCGGCGCCATGGACGCCATGGTGCAGTGGTGGTATGGCCACAACGCGGTGGGCTTCCTGCTGACCGCCGGCTTCCTCGGGATGATGTACTACTTCGTGCCCAAGCAGGCCGGTCGTCCGGTTTACTCCTATCGCCTCTCCATCGTGCACTTCTGGGCGCTGATCTCCCTCTATATCTGGGCAGGTCCGCACCACCTGCACTACACCGCACTGCCTGACTGGGCCCAGTCGCTGGGCATGGTGATGTCCCTGATCCTGTTCGTGCCCTCCTGGGGCGGCATGATCAACGGCATCATGACCCTCTCCGGTGCTTGGCACAAACTGCGCTATGACCCCATCCTGCGCTTCCTGATCGTCTCCCTGTCTTTCTACGGCATGTCGACCTTCGAAGGCCCGATGATGGCGATCAAAACCGTCAACGCCCTCTCCCACTACACCGACTGGACCGTTGGTCACGTTCACTCCGGTGCGCTGGGCTGGGTTGCCATGGTCTCCATCGGTGCGGTCTATCACCTGATCCCGAACCTGTTCGGCCAGGGCAGGATGTACAGCATCAAGCTGATCAACGTGCACTTCTGGCTGGCGACCGTGGGCACCGTGCTCTACATCGTTGCCATGTGGATTTCCGGCGTGATGCAGGGCCTGATGTGGCGTGCAGTCAACGAAGACGGCACCCTGACCTACAGCTTCGTTGAAGCACTGCAGGCATCCTATCCCTTCTATTTCGTGCGCTTCCTGGGAGGCTGCTTCTTCGTCACCGGCATGTTGCTGCTGGCTTACAACGCCTATCGCACCATCACTGCGCCCAAAGGTTCTCTGGAACCTATCGCCCAGCCAGCCTGATTGAAGAGGTCAACCCATGAGCAACAATAACCGTCACGAAATATTTGAAAAAAGCGTTCCCATGCTGGTGGTCGGCATCATCTTCGCCATCAGTCTGGGGGGCCTGGTTGAAATCACCCCGCTGTTCTTCCAGAAGCAGACCACCGAGCCGGTGGAGGGCCTAAAACCCTACACCGCTCTGCAGATGGAAGGGCGCGACATCTTCATCCGCGAAGGCTGCACCAACTGCCACAGTCAGATGATCCGTCCGTTCCGGGCCGAGACCGAGCGTTACGGTCACTACTCGGTTGCCGGTGAGAGCGTCTGGGAGCACCCCTTCCTGTGGGGCTCCAAGCGTACTGGCCCGGATCTGGCCCGTGTTGGCGGTCGTTACTCCGATGCCTGGCACCACGCTCACCTGATCAACCCGCGCGATGTGGTACCGGAATCCAACATGCCCGGTTACCCCTGGCTTGACACCAACGTGCTGACCGGCGAGATGACAGCCAAGAAGCTGGCGCTGTTCCGCGATCACTTCGGTGTGCCCTATACCGACGCCGATATTCAGGGTGCCGGGGAAGCGGTCAAAGGCAAGACCGAGCTTGAAGCACTCATCGCTTACCTCCAGTCACTGGGCCATGCGCTGAAATAAGGAGTTTCAAGATGGATTACGGCACATTTCGCGGTCTGTACACCCTGCTGTTGATGGCCATCATGATTGGCATCATCGTCTGGGCTTACAGCAAACGCCGCAAGACCTCTTTCGACGAGGCTGCCAACCTGGTTTTTGCCGATGATGAGCAACCCGGTGCTGATAAAAAGAACGCAGGAGCGAAACAATAATGAGCACTCTGTTTAGCATTTTTGTGACTGTCATCAGTCTGGGAACCATCCTCGGCTGCTTCTTGCTGCTGATGTGGTGCCGCAAGGACAAGATGGGTGTTGAAGAAGGTAAATCGATGGGCCACTCCTTCGATGGCATCGAGGAGATCAACAACCCGCTGCCGAAGTGGTGGACTTACATGTTCCTCTTCTTCATCGTCACCGGTCTGGTCTACCTGGTCGCCTTCCCGGGTCTGGGTAACTGGAAAGGTGTGCTGGGCTGGCAGAGCTCCAACCAGGATGTTCGCTCGCTGGCAGAGTCCAAAGCGGCGACCGCATCGGCCAAAGCCGAAGGTCGCGCGGTGGAGTATGACCGCGAGGTTGCCAAGGCTGACGAGATCTACGGCGCCAAGTTCCGTGAACTCACCTATGAAGCGGACGGCAAAACCTATCGTGCCATCACCGAGATCGCCAAGGATCCGGAAGCCCTGAAAGTGGGTCAGCGTCTGTTCCTGCAGAACTGTTCCCAGTGCCACGGCTCCGATGCCCGTGGTGGCCGCGGCTTCCCGAACCTGACCGACAGCGAATGGCAATGGGGCGGTCAGCCGGAGAACATCAAGACCACCATCATGGGCGGTCGCCAGGGGATCATGGCTGCCTGGGGTGAAATCCTCGGCAAAGATGGCGTTCAGGAAGTGGCTTCTTATGTGCTGAGCCTCTCTGGTCGCAAGGTCGATCTGGTCGAAGCGAAGAAAGGTGAAGCCCGCTTTGCCATCTGCGCAGCTTGCCACGGGGCCGATGCCAAGGGCGGTATCGCCGTCGGTGCGCCAGATCTGACCAACAACACCTGGCTCTACGGTGGCTCCCGCGAAGTGGTGGTACAAACCATCACCCACGGTCGTCACGGTGTGATGCCAGCCTGGAAAGACATTCTGGGTGAGGACAAGGTTCACCTGCTGGCCTCCTACGTTTACAGCCTGTCTCATCAACAGTCTGCCAAATAAGGTTCGCCCGTAACGTTGTAACATGTGATAAACACGTGATTACACAGCAAAAAGCCTCGACTCCTCGAGGCTTTTTGTTATCTTGTGTTGCGTAAAAACCATCTTCCACGTTAATCATTCGTTTCATGGCAGTAGCAATCATGACCCAATCTCTATCCAAACCGTGGTATCGCCAATTCTGGCCCTGGTTTATCATCGCCCTCCCCACTGCCGCCGTTGTCGGCAGCATCGCCACCGCCATCATCGCCAGCAAGGATGGGGTCAATCTGGTGGCCGAGGACTATTACAAACAAGGGAAAGAGATCAATCAGGACTTGAGCAAGTTTGACCGCTCCGAAGCCCTCAATATCCGCTTTGGGCTGGAGGTTGACGGCAACGAGCTGACCCTCAAACCCATCAGCGGCGATATTCCTGCCGGGCAAGCCCTCTATCTCTCATTGTTCCACCCGACCTTGGCCGGTCAGGACAGCGAACACATGATCACCGCCGATGCGAGCGGCACCTATCGCCTCCATTTCGACAAGCCACTGGTCGGCAAGTGGCACATTCGGGTCGATGCCTTTGATCACGAGTGGCGATTGCAGGAGACCGTCCAGCTGCCCACCCTGGCCCCCGTCGAACTCGACCCGAAAGGACGCTAAGCCATGACCGGCTGTTCTCACTGTGGCGAGCCGGTTCTCGCCAGCGCACCCGCTGCTCGCATCCTGCATTCAGGGGGCCATAAACCATGACCCCCTGCTTTCACTGTGGCGAGCCGGTGCCCGCCAATAGTGGCTATTCCCTCGAGATAAAGGGGATTGTTCGCCCCATGTGCTGCCCCGGTTGTCAGGCGGTGGCGGAAACCATCATGGAGTGCGGTCTTGCCAGTTACTACGATCACCGCACCGCCCCCGGCACCAAGGGAGATCTGGTGCCCGAGGAGCTGGCCGCCCTCATCCACTACGACCTGGCCGAGATCCAGCAGGAGTTTGTCACCGAAAGTGGCACCCTTCGTGAAATCCAGCTGACGGTCGAGGGGCTCACCTGCGCTGCCTGTGCCTGGCTTATCGAACGGCATCTGATGACCCTGAGTGGCCTGCGCTACATCAACGTCAACACCACCACCCACCGGGCTCGCATCAAGTGGGATCCGGCACAGCTCTCCCTGAGTGACATCCTCAAGGGGTTCGCCCAAATTGGCTATCGCGCCTACCCGTTCCAGACCCATCAACAGGAGGCGCTCTACGCCAAAGAGGTGCGCAGCTATATGTTCCGGCTGGCACTGGCTGGCCTGGGTTCGATGCAGGTAATGATGTGCGCCGTGGCCCTCTACATGGATCTCTTCATCAGCGTTGAAGATGAGTTCATGGTCTACTTCAAGTGGATAAGCCTGTTGCTCTCCACCCCCATCATGATCTACTCGGCCCAACCCTTTTACGTGGGCGCCTGGCGCAGCCTGAAACAGGGCCACCTGTCGATCGATGTGTCGGTGTCACTGGCACTGATCGGTGCCTTCATCGCCTCCATGTGGGCCACCGTATTCAACACCGGTGAGGTCTATTACGACTCCATCACCATGTTCGTCTTCTTCCTGCTGCTGGGGCGCTTTCTCGAGTTGCGGGCCCGGCGCAAGGCGTCGGAGTCGAGCTCCAACCTGGCGCGACTGGTGCCCATCATGGCGACCCGCATCGATGATGAAGGGGAGCATGAGGTAGCGGCCAAGACCTTGCAGGTCGGCGATCGAGTGCGGGTGCTGGCCGGTGCAACCTTGCCGGCGGACGGCATCATTGTCGAAGGACAAGCCAGCCTCAACGAATCCATGCTGACCGGCGAACAGCTGCCCCTGCTCAAACAGCCCGGCGATCAAGTCTATGCCGGCACCATCAACACGGATGCGCCGCTGCAGATCCGGGTCAGCCACCGTATCGAAGAGTCGCGGATCGCCCAGATCATGCGGCTGCAGGATCACGCCCTCGATGACAAACCGGCCATCGCCCAGATGGCGGATCAGCTGTCGCGCCACTTTATTCTGGTGCTGCTGATCATTGCCGCCGCAGTCTGGACCTTCTGGCACTTCCATCAACCGGATCAGGCGTTCTGGATCACCCTCGCCGTGCTGGTAGCCACTTGCCCTTGCGCCCTGTCGCTGGCAACCCCGACGGCGCTGACCTCGGCCACAGCCAATCTGACTCGCAACGGTATCCTGCTGCGCCGCGGTCATGTGCTGGACGTGCTGACCAAGGCCAACCGGATCGTGATGGACAAGACAGGCACCCTGACCACAGGCAACGTCAGCCTGACGCAGACTCAGGCGTTGGCCGACCTTGACGAGGCGCACTGCCTCGCCATCGCCCGGGCCATGGAGGCGCAATCCGAACACCCCATTGCCCGTGCCTTCCGGCTGCCCGCCGACAACATCACAGTGCTGCCATCCGCCCGCGAGATCACCCCGGTCATCGGTCACGGCATCACAGCGCTGGTAGATGGCGTACGCTACCGCCTCGGCAGTGCCCGCTGGCTTGGGCTGGATCCGGCGCAAGAGCACGGCCGCGGTCTGGCTATCTATCTGGCTAACGAGCAGCAGGTATTGGCGCGCTTCAATCTGGAAGATACCCTGCGCCCCGATGCCAAGGCGTTGATCGGGGCATTCAAGGCGGCCGGTCTGCAAACCACTGTGCTGACCGGTGACAGCTCCCTGCAGGCAGACGAGATTGCCCGCGAGCTGGGAGTGGATGAGCTGGTCAAGGGGGTCTCACCCGATGGCAAGCTGGCCTATCTCAAGGCTCGTGAAGCCGAGGGTGATATCAGCATCATGGTGGGCGATGGCATCAACGACGCCCCGGTACTGGCCGGGGCTCACGCCTCGTTCGCCATGGCCGGTGGCACCGATCTGGCGAAAAACAGCGCCGATGCCATCCTGCTGGCCGATGACTTGAGCCGACTGCTTGAGGCCAGAGTGCTGGCAATGCGTACCCGCAAGATCATCATTGAGAACTTCGCCTGGTCCATCGGTTACAACCTGCTGGTGTTGCCGCTGGCAGCCTGCGGCTGGCTCCCCCCTTATCTGGCGGCGGCGGGCATGTCGCTCAGCTCGCTCATCGTGGTGACCAACTCCATGCGTCTCAACCGATGAGGCTGGTGGCGGAAAATAGCTGAAAATGTGGCCTGCCTCCGATGCAGGCCACATTTCTAATTGATAGCGGCTGGCCCCCTGCCCGAACAGGGTTACCATAGGGGACGCTTGCCAAGGATGAACGCCAAGGTACCTCTCATGAATATAATTTTTGTCCTGATCCCCATCGCCATCCTGTTTGTGATCATCGCCGGGGTCGTCTTCTTCTGGGCAATTCGCTCCGAGCAGTTTGAAGATCTCGACCGGCAGGGTTCCAACATCCTGTTTGACGAAGAGCAGCCCGCCCGCAAACCCGCAAAGCCTGCTGACCATGACCCACAACCTTGATCTGGCCGGGGCCCTGCTGGTAGGACTGGCAGGCTCTGCCCACTGTATCGGCATGTGCGGTGGCGTCTCCGCCGCGCTCTCCATGGCGATCCCCGCCAACAAGCAGCACTTCTGGGGACGACTCGGCTATCTGCTCAACTACAACCTCGGCCGGATCCTGAGCTATGTCATTGCAGGCGCCTTGGCTGGCGGGCTGCTGGCGACCACCAGCGAGCTGGGCGCTGGCAAACACGCCATCGCCGGATTGCGCCTGGTGGCGGCGCTATTGATGATTGCGCTTGGCCTTTATCTGGCGGGGTGGTGGCAAGGGATCTTGTTGCTGGAGCGGCTCGGCGCCAGGCTTTGGCCCCGAATCAAACCGCTGGCGGGCAAGTTTCTCCCCTTTACCTCACCGCTGCAGGCACTGCCCTTTGGCATGGTGTGGGGTTGGCTTCCCTGCGGGCTGGTCTACTCCATGCTGACCTGGAGCGCGGCGGCGGGTTCAGCCAGTGGCGGGGCGCTGATCATGCTCTTTTTTGGCCTCGGCACCCTGCCCACCTTGTTCGCGCTGGGAGGGCTTGCCGATCGCCTGAGATACTGGCTCACCCTGCGCAGTTTGCGCCTTGGTGGTGCCCTGCTGCTCATTTTGTTCGGGGTGCATACCCTGTGGATTGGCATTGCTTCCTTTTGAAACCCTATCCAAAACGGATGAGTTGATGGTAAACTTGTTTGATATAAATCAATTCTTCGTATGAGCCTATGATCCCGGAAAAGAAACCTGGCAGACGTATCCAGAGCGGTGGCTGTGCAATTCATTGCCAGGATTGCAGCATCAGTCAGCTCTGTATTCCCTTCACTCTGAACGACAACGAGCTTGATCAGCTGGACAGCATCATCGAGCGCAAAAAACCGATCCAGAAGGGTGAAGAGCTGTTCAAGGCTGGCGACGAGTTCAAATCGCTCTATGCCATCCGTTCCGGGACCATCAAGTCTTACACCATCACCGAGCAAGGGGATGAGCAGATCACCGCGTTCCACCTCGCGGGTGATCTGGTCGGTTTCGATGCCATCCACAAGCAGGCACACCCCTCCTTCGCCCAGGCGCTGGAAACTGCCATGGTGTGCGAGATCCCGTTTGAAGTGCTCGACGATCTCTCCGGCAAGATGCCCAAGCTGCGTCAGCAGATCATGCGTCTGATGAGCAACGAAATCATGGGCGATCAGGAGATGATCCTGCTGCTCTCCAAGAAAAATGCCGAAGAGCGCCTCGCCGCCTTCCTGCACAATCTGTCGGTGCGCTTCTCCGAGCGCGGCTTCTCCGCCAAGGAGTTCCGTCTCTCCATGACCCGTGGCGATATCGGCAACTATCTGGGGCTGACCGTCGAGACCATCAGTCGTCTGCTCGGCCGCTTCCAGAAGTCCGGTCTTATCAGCGTCAAAGGCAAATACATTACCGTGCTGGATCAGGTCGCCCTTGGCATGATGGCCGGTGCAACCCGACCAGCCTGTGGCTAAGCACACGTCTTAAATCCCGCTTTCTCTGCCGGATCCTTTCCTCTGGAATGTGATCCGGTACGTTCCCGATACCCTCCTCCTGCGCTAAGCTGTAATAGCTAACATTCTGCTGTCATTGGACTTTTCCAAGGAGGAGAAGATGGTCAAATATCAGAATATTCTGGTGGTTATCAATCCAGAAGAGGAGCGTCAAATCGCCCTCGAACGGGCAGTCAAAGTCGCCGAGCTGGACGAAAACGCCCATCTGACCCTGCTGCTCACCATCTATGACTTCTCGTATGAAATGACCGCCATGCTCTCGGTGGACGAGCGGCAAGAGATGCGCGACGGCGTCATTTCACAGCGACGTGAGTGGCTGGACGAGATCCTGACCCCCTATCGCGCACAGGGGATCGCCTGCGAGGTGAAGGTGGTCTGGCACAATCGCCCCTTCGAATGTGTCATTCAGGAGGTACTGGAGCAGCACCACGATTTGGTGGTCAAGGCCACCCACCATCACAGCTTCCTGCAAACCTTCATCTTTACCCCCACCGACTGGCATCTGCTGCGCAAATGCCCCTGTCCGGTGCTGCTGGTCAAGGAGGGTCATTGGCAACGGGGCGGCAATATCATCGCCGCCATCAACTGCTCAAGTGACGATCCGGATCAGAAACTGCTCAATGAACGGATCACCCAGGAGGGGAGCGATATCGCCGAGCTGCTGGGCTCCAACCTCTATCTGGTCAACACCTATCCGGGTACACCGGTCAACGTAGCCATCGAGCTGCCGGAGTTTGACCCCAACGCCTATAACGAGGCTATCCGTAAACATCATGAAAGCCTGCTGCTGAGCCATGCCGACAAGTTCGGGATTGGTCATCTCTGGACCCGGGTAGCAGAAGGACTGCCGGAAGAGGTGTTGCCGGATATGGCCGAAGAGCTCAAGGCAACTTTAATGATCATGGGCTGTGTAGGGCGTACCGGGCTTTCTGCTGCTTTGCTCGGCAATACCGCCGAACATGTGATTGACCGCCTCTCCTGCGACATCCTGATCCTCAAACCGGCGGACTACAGCTGCCCGGTCGACAGTCGTCGCAATCAATCATAAGGTGCCTGGCACCTTGCCCTCCCCCGGGACATGGCTATAATAACGCGCTTATTTGTGTCCCGGGTTTTACGAGCATGCTAGAAGAGCTGAACGCCAAAGAAAAATACAGTTTTAACAAACTGGAGAAGCGCCTGCGGCGCAACGTGGGTCAGGCCATTGCCGACTTCAACATGATTGAAGAGGGCGACAAGGTCATGGTCTGCCTCTCCGGCGGCAAGGACAGCTTCGGTATGCTCGACATACTGATGAGCCTCAAAGCCAGCGCCCCCATCCATTTCGATCTGGTTGCCGTCAACCTGGATCAGAAACAGCCCGGTTTCCCCGAGCATGTGCTGCCCGAGTATCTGAATTCCCTCGGCATCGAGTACAAGATCGTCGAAGAGGATACCTACTCCATCGTCAAGGAGAAGGTGCCGGAAGGCAAAACTACCTGCTCCCTCTGCTCACGGCTGCGCCGCGGTATTCTCTACCGCACCGCCCAGGAGCTGGGTTGCACCAAGATTGCCCTTGGCCACCACCGCGACGACATCCTCGAGACCCTGTTCCTCAACATGTTCTACGGTGGCAAGCTCAAGTCCATGCCGCCCAAGCTGGTGAGCGACGATGGCAAGAACGTGGTGATCCGCCCGCTGGCCTACTGCAAAGAGAAGGATCTGATCCGCTACGCTGACGTCAAAGCCTTCCCCATCATTCCGTGCAACCTGTGCGGCTCGCAGGAGAACCTGCAGCGTCAGGCCATCAAGCAGATGATGCAGGATTGGGATCGCCGCTTCCCCGGTCGTATCGAGACCATGTTCACCGCCATTCAGGACGTGATCCCGAGCCACCTGCTCGATCACAAGCTGTTTGACTTCAAGAGCATCAACCGCGACTCCGGCATCATCGATGGTGGCGACAAGGCGTTTGATCCGCCCGAGATGCCGAAGGCGCCGCTGCTGGATATCGACGAGATGGACATGCTGGATGTGATTGAAGTGCGCTAAGCCGCGCTCACAGGGCAAACGCCACGCAATAAAAAAGGAGCGATCATCGCTCCTTTTTTACTTTCTTGATCTGCCTGTTACCAACGTGACAACACCATCGGCATCAGCCCTTGTGCAGCCAGGGGGTCAGTCGCAGCACGTCACCCTGCAGGCGCAGTTGCCCGGCAGCGAACGCGGCCAGCTGCTCATTGCTCAGCTGCAGGTGGCCTTCCTGCCAGGACAGCGCCTCCTGACGGGCGCCATCAATCAGATAAGCTGTTCCGCTCTGCTGCACCAGGGTAATGCGTACCCCTTCCATCTTCGGCAGGAAGTGCTTGCCGACCATGCCCGCCATCTTGTCGAGCAGCGACTGCATCTGCTGCTGACGGGCCGCCAGCTCGGCCAGCGGCAGCTCGGGTCCGTTCGGCGCATCGGCCATCACCTGTACCGTCATATCGCATGTGGCGTGCTCTTCTTTCAGGCCAACGGTCACGATCCCCTTGTCGAGGTTGAGATCCTCATCAAAAGGCAGGCGCAGTTCGCTATCGACCGTTACCTCGCCCGCCACTTCCTTGCTGTCGGTTGCAACCCGGGCAAAGGTGAGGCCGCAGCGCTGACCATTTTGCGGATCGGTCAGATAAAACCCCAGTCTGGCGTGACCAAACTCCCCTTTGGCAAAGGTCTTCATCTGGCTGTAGAAGGTGCTGTATTGCAGATCCAGCACCGGCTCAGCCAGCGCCAGCCCAGGCAGCAAGAGCGTGGCCAGCAGACTCTGGCGCACAGCCTTGGTCACTCCATATCGACGGGTCATTCAACATCCTTTTGCATCATGCATTGAAATGGTTGGGGCCTTCTGTCACCTCGTTAACCTCTACCCCCACCCCGCAGAGATCCCGATAGAGGATCCCCTTGCAGTTGAAATAGAGCGGTGCCACCCAGATAAGCCCCCACCCCATGGGGATCAGAGCCAGGAAGAAGAGCGCGGTCATCACGCCGTGGAACAGCACAATGCTGGGCCAGCCGCGAGCAAAGAGTTTGAGAGAAACCAGAATGGCCTGGGGCGGCGTCAGGCCACGCTCCAGCACCAACGGGACGGTAAAGAGCAGCCCCATGCCGATCAGGGCCGAGGGGATGAAAGAGAGTACGGCGGGCAATCCCAGCAGATCGAATAGCGGGCCAAACAGGCTGGTGAGCAGACTGCCAAGCAGGCTCAACATACCTAGGCGTACAAAGTGGCGGAAGAAGTCGAACACCTGGTTGGCGCGGGCGCGCACCCCGACCGACTGCTGCAACCCCAGCATATCGAGGGAACTGGTCATGGGGGCCATCACCACCGTCATCAGCAAGCTCAGCACCATGGCCACATTCATCTGGCTGTCATCCCCCAGATAGGGCAACAGCAGCACATTGCTAAGCAGGATCCAGATCGCCGTCACTCCGACAATCGCCAGCAGCAGGCCAAATCCGGTACGGCGGGTCTGTTGCCATCCCTCCTGGATGACCCCTTTCAGATCAAGGCGGTAGCCCTGGTTCAGAGACTGCTCAAGGGAGCCGCCAATACGCATTTTATTACTCAATTGACTATCCAATATCGAAAACGACCAAATCAGGTGGCACATTATAGCGATTTGGTCTGCTATTCGTAGCCGTTTTTCCTGCGCAGTTGCGGCTAATTCGGGCCAAAAAGCCTTTGATTTCATGGATTGGCTGCATAGAATGCGGCCCTCTTTCAACACGATGGCCACTGGCTGGGGTGAGACTGGCGGATGATGAACAATCCACAGGTAATTGTCGCGCTGAACAAGATCAGCAAAAAATACGATGGCAAGGTGATCCTGAGTGACCTTGACCTTGAAATCTATGACGGTGAATTTCTTACCCTGCTGGGCCCTTCCGGCTGTGGCAAGACCACCCTGCTGCGCCTGCTGGCCGGGCTCGAATCGGTCGATGGTGGCACCATCCATCTGGCCGGTGACGAGATCACCCATATCCCCGCCGAACACAGGCACATCAACACCGTGTTCCAGAGCTATGCGCTCTTCCCTCATATGACGGTGTTTGAAAACGTCGCCTTTGGCCTCGAGATGCAGAAAGTGCCTGTCAACGAGATCCGCCAGCGGGTCGAGGAGACCCTCGCCATGGTGCAGCTCACCGAGCTGGCCAACCGCCGCCCGGATCAGCTCTCCGGCGGTCAGCAGCAACGGGTCGCCATCGCCCGCGCCGTGGTCAACAAGCCCCGCCTGCTGCTGCTCGACGAATCCCTCTCGGCGCTCGACTACAAGCTGCGCAAACAGATGCAGAGCGAGCTCAAGGCGCTGCAACGTCGCCTTGGCATCACCTTTGTCTTCGTTACCCATGATCAGGAAGAGGCGCTCACCATGTCTGATCGCATCCTGGTGATGGAAGGCGGCAAGATAATCCAGCGCGGCACCCCGCGCGATATCTACGAATCGCCAGCCAATCTGTTCGTGGCCCGCTTTATCGGCGAGATCAATGTGATGGATGGCAAGCTGATCAGCCAGCGTGAGCCCGGTATCTGGCAAGCGGAGGTAGAGGGGCGCGAATGCCTGCTTCATACCACATTGCCGTTCCAGCCAGACGACAAGGTGCTGGTGCTGCTGCGCCCGGAAGATCTGCGCATTCTCGATCAGGATGACGATCAGAGCGGCGCACTGCGGGGCAATATCCGCGAGCGCAACTACAAGGGGGCGACGCTGGATTCGGTGATCGAGCTCGAAAGTGGCAAACAGCTGCTTATCTCCGGGTTCTTCGACGAGGATGACCCCGACTTTGACTACCGTCTGGGTCAGGAGGTGGCGATCCACTGGGTTGACAGCTGGGAGGTGGTGCTGCCCTATGAGCCTCACTAATCTGCGGGTAGCGCACAGCTTTGCCCACAACGGCTTTCGCAACGGGGCCATCGCGCTGATCCTGGGCTGGCTGACACTGTTTGTCTTCCTGCCCAACCTGATGATCATCGGCGTCAGCTTCCTGACCCGTGACGAGTCCGAGCTTATCGCGCCGCTCTTTACCCTGAGCAACTATGGCCGCCTGCTGGACCCGCTCTATTTCGAGGTGCTGCTCCACTCCCTCTGGCTGGCGCTGCTCGCCACAAGCATCTGCTTGCTGGTGGGTTACCCCTTTGCCTGGCTGCTAGCCCATCTGCCAGCGCGTATCCGCCCGCTGCTGCTGTTTCTGGTGGTGGTGCCGTTCTGGACCAACTCCCTGATCCGCACCTATGCGCTGAAAGTGCTGCTCGGCACCCGGGGGCTGATCAACGGCTGGCTGCTGGATCTGGGGCTTATCGAGCGGCCGCTGCAGATGATGTATACCGAGGTGGCCGTCATCATCGGACTGGTCTATGTGCTACTCCCCTTTATGGTGCTGCCGCTCTACTCCAGCATCGAAAAGCTGGATAGCCGTTTGCTGGAGGCGGCGCGAGATCTCGGCGCCAACGGCTGGCAGCGGCTGATGCGGATCATTCTGCCCCTCACCCTGCCAGGCATCATCGCCGGTTGTCTGCTGGTGTTCCTGCCCGCCATGGGGATGTTCTATGTCTCCGACTTGCTGGGCGGCGCCAAGCACTTGCTGATTGGCAACCTGATCAAGACCCAGTTCCTCAACAGCCGTGACTGGCCCTTTGGTGCGGCCATCAGCGTGATGCTGACGGTACTGATGGCACTGTTGGTCTACTGCTACTGGCGGGCGGGCAAGCTGCTCAGCAAGAAGGGGGAGCTGGCATGATGCGCGCACTGAAGGCTCTGTTCTTGCTGCTGGTGTTTGGCTATCTCTATGTACCCATCGGAGTGCTGATCGCCAACTCCTTCAACCTGTCGAAATATGGCATCGACTGGCGCGGCTTTACCCTGGGCTGGTATGAGAAGCTGTTTGCCAGCGCCAGCCTGATGCAGGCGGCCCAGCACTCCCTGACCATCGCCGCCCTCACCGCCACCGCAGCCACCCTGATCGGCACCCTCACCGCCGTGGCGCTGTTTCGCTATCGCTTTCGCGGCAAGCAGTACGTGAGCGGCATGCTGTTCGTGGTGATGATGTCCCCCGATATCGTGATGGCCATCTCCCTGCTGACCCTGTTTGTAGTGACCGGCATTGCGCTCGGCTTCTGGTCGCTACTGATTGCCCACATCACCTTCTGCCTGCCGTTCGTGGTGATCACCGTCTACTCGCGGCTGTGTGGCTTCGATGTGCGGATGCTGGAGGCAGCGCGGGACCTGGGGGCTGGCGAGTGGATCATCCTGCGCCGCATCATACTGCCGCTGGCGCTGCCGGCGGTGATGGCGGGCTGGCTGCTCTCCTTTACCCTGTCGCTGGACGACGTGGTGGTGAGCTCCTTTGTTACCGGCCCAGCCTACGAGATCCTGCCGCTCAAGATCTACTCCATGGTCAAGGTGGGGGTCTCCCCCGAGGTCAACGCCCTGGCCACCCTGATGCTGGTCGCCTCCCTCGGGATGGTGCTGCTGGCGCAACTGTTACTGCGTAAACGGCAGGGTTGACCCAGCCTGTTTCGTCCCCGCCATCTTTGGCGAACTCTGTCACGGTGGGCCGCAAGGCCCCATAACCCCAAGGAGTTGTTGATGACAATCCAACACAAGGCCGGCGCCCTGCTGGCAGCCGCCCTCACCCTCACCACCCCGCTGCTGAGCCAGAGTGCTCACGCGGCCGACGACAAGGTGGTCTACTTCTACAACTGGTCGGAATATGTGCCGGACGGCCTGCTGGAGCAGTTCCAGCAAGAGACCGGTATCAAGGTGATCTACTCCACCTACGAATCCAACGAGACCCTCTACGCCAAGCTGAAAACCCATGGCGACGGCTATGACGTAGTGGTGCCCAGCACCTACTTCATCTCGAAAATGGCCAAAGAGGGGATGCTGCAGCCGCTGGATCGCGCCCAGCTGCCCAACTTCAAGCACCTCGACCCTACCCTGCTCAACCACGAGTACGACCCGGACAACCGCTACTCCATCCCCTATATCTGGGGCGCAACCGGGATCGGCACCAACACTGACATCATCGAGCAGCCGGTGACCAGCTGGAAGCAGCTCTGGGCACCGGAGTGGAAAGAGAGCCTGCTGCTGATGGACGATGCCCGCGAGGTGTTCCATATCGCGCTGGTGCAACTGGGCTACAGCCCCAACACCCAGGACAAGGCGCAAATTGCCGAAGCGTTCGAATACCTGAAAAAGCTGATGCCCAACGTCAAGGCGTTCAACTCCGACAACCCGGCCGACCCCTTTATCGCCGGTGAGGTCAATATCGGCATGCTGTGGAACGGCTCGGCCTACGGCGCCCAGCGCGAATACCCCTCCATCCAGATGACCTACCCCGTAGAAGGCGCCGTGCTCTGGATGGACAATCTCGCCATCCCGGCCAAGGCCAAGCATGTGAAAGAGGCCCACGCCCTGATCAACTTCCTGATGCGCCCCGATGTGGCCGCCAAGGTGGCCGAGGCGATTGGCTACCCTACTCCGGTCAAGGATGCCATTCCCCTGCTCACCCCGGCGTTTCGCAATAACCCCATGGTCTTCCCGAGCGACGAGATCAAGCGCAAAGGAGAGTTCCAGTCCGATGTGGGTGATGCCTCCCGCCTCTACGAGCAGTACTTCCTGCAGTTGAAAGCCATGGTGGCCAAAGCCGGTTAAGTCAGCGGTTAATCGGCCCTGACGGGGTTAATGGATTAAGGGAGCAATCGCTCCCTTTTTCATCTTCACCTCTTCGATGCCTAAACACGACAGCACACCGATCGACACATGGCGCGCCTCGTGTCTGGCCTCCATCAAGCTGGCCCATCGGCTCGAAAATGAGGCCAATAAAGACGCCGAGAAAATCAACCCAATGTACCAGCCAGGACCACACCAGATAGTGGCTGACCACTGAGTGTTTTTTGCGTGACCTCAAGGAAGAAGATTAACGCCCAAGAATGAACATATATGTGCACATATGTATAAATGTGTACATGTGTGCGCATTTCTTCTACACTAAACTCAAGTTAACATTTCACGCGCCAGACAGCCGTCTGGCGCTGACTATAGTAAGGAGGACATATGGCCAACACTGCACAAAAAGCCCTGAAAAATGGCGCCATTGACCCCAGTAAGGCACTGCCTGTGGTATTCCGTATCCTGGATAAGTGGCACTGCAATACAGATGAACAGCTGAAACTTCTTGGCATTTCATCCCGTTCAACATTGAACAAATACAAAGAGTCAAACGGCGGGATCCGTCTGACCGTGGATATGCAAGAACGGATGAGCTACATCCTCAATATCCATAAGTGTCTGAGGATGCTGTTCAGTGCCGACGACAGCATCTACGGCTGGGTGCGCAAACCCAACAGCCATCCCTTCTTTGCCGGGCGCAGCGCGATGGACATTATGAACGCTGGCCGCGTGGCTGATTTGTATGAAGTGGCCACCCGTCTGCATGCCTGGCGCGGGGGTATGGCCTGATGCAAGAGCCGCCACTGATTGAACTCAAGGGGGAGCGAGCCTATCGGATCATTCCAAGCCGCTACCCCACCATCGATCTCTATGAAGACGTAGCTAATGCGGACGAACTGGAGGCCGTCTGGGCCATAGAGTCACTGACCAATGATCGGTTGAATGAAGCGGCGGGTAATCTGTCGTTGGTACCGAAAGAGGATTGGTTGGTCGGGCTAAATGGCAGCAGCTATGTGATGGCAGCCTTCACCCATATCAACCCGGAAGGAGCCCGATTCACCACTGGCGATTTTGGCGGTTACTACTGCGCCCCCCTGCTCGATACTGCCATCAAAGAGACTGTGTATCACCAAGAGCGCATGTTCGGCTACACCAACGAACCCGCTCAGAAAGTACAGATGCGGGTGCTCTATACCGAGTTCAACGCCAATCTGGTCGATATCACCAGCGCGGAATTTCTCTCCACCCCGCTTTATCACGCAACCAACTATGGTCAATCCCAAGCTTTCGCCCAAGAACAGAAAACCAAGGGGATAGACGGTATCCACTACCGTTCTGTGCGCCACAGCGGTCATAACTGCCATGTGCTCTATCGCCCCCGTCTGGTCACCAAGATCCACCAAGCCCAGCATCTGGAATACCACTGGAATGGCAGTGCCATCGCCAATGTGTTGGAAATTAAGCTATATGGGGAATAAGGTTCTGTCTTATTGATAATAATTGCGGTGCTCCCCTTCAAGCCTGAAAGGATCATCGCAAAAAGGATCTGTATTCCCGCACACGGGCATCAGTCTTCCACCTGCATGATTTCTCACAGATAGAGTGCATCGCGAGGCGGGAGCGCTATTGCCCCCCCAGTCCTTTCAGTACCAACTTGCCACCCCTCAGTCGTCAGCGATGCCATCAAGCTCAGCAACATCTGGTTCGAGGTTTTGGCCAAGGGGTTTAGGGTGTGGGCAAACAGCAAAGCGGCCAAAGTCGATTAATTCTGCACTTTTTCATCACCCCTCAGGGGTGTAGATTGGTTGGGGGGCAAGCGTTGCCCCCTCTCTTTTTTCATGACCCTCCGTGGTGTTACGCGAAACAATCTTTCGCCGATATTGCGGGTGGCCTGAGCCAATCAGGAGTATTCATGTCCGATCTGACCCTCTATTTCGCTCCCGGCACCTGCGCCATGGCCGTGCAGATTGCCCTGCTGGAAGCAAATGCCCCGTTCCAACCCCGTCTCGTCAACCTCGCCGCAGGGGAGCAGCGTGATCCTGCGTATCTTGCCATCAACCCCAAAGGGCGGGTGCCTGCCCTTGTCACCGAGCAGGGCACCCTGACCGAGACACCGGCCCTGCTGCTTTATGTGGCACAGCGCTTCCCCGATGCCAAACTGGCGCCGCTGGACAACCCGTTCCTGCTGGCCCGCATGCAGGAGGTCAACAGCTTCCTCGCCTCCACCGTGCATGTCTCCCACGCCCACGGTCGCCGTGGCAGCCGCTGGGCCGATGACGAGCAGGCCATTGCCGCCATGCAGCAGAAAGTCGCCAGCAATATGCGCGATGGCTTTGCCCAGATTGAGCAGCACTATCTGGCAGGCCCCTGGGTGCTGGGCGAGCAGTTCAGCGTGGCGGATATCTATCTGTTCGTGGTCGCGGGCTGGCTGAAAAGCGATGGGGTCGAGATCAGTGAATTCCCCAAGGTTGCCGATCATTATCAGCGCATGCTGAGCCGTCCGGCGGTCGCCAAGGCACTGGCCAACTAACCATAAAATCAATAGCTCGATAAATAACAAGGGTGTCAGGGCTCTGCTGACACCCTTCCTGCCGCCTCCCCTGCACTTCTTCTCCCGCCTTTGAGATCGTTTTCACATTTCCGTGGTTTTGCCGTGGCCCTTCCTTAGTAAAAAGCCTATCTTTGCGCCATGACGCAACCGGTTGCGTAACCGGTTGCCTAGCGGTTCACAGATTGACGGGCCAAGGCCTGATGAGGTGCTGTATGAAACGAGGCGTACTGCTCAATGCTCCCCTGAGTGCTCTGGTGGCACAGATGGGCCACACCGACGAGATCACCGTCTGCGATGCAGGCTTGCCCATTCCGGCAGGTCCGGAGCGGATCGATCTGGCGCTGATGGCGGGGACGCCCAGCCTTGAAACCATACTGACCGCCCTGCTCACCGATCTGGTGGTGGAGAAGGTGATCATGGCAAGCGAGATCAAGCAGATCAGCCCCGCCGCCCATCAGGCGCTGGTCGATCAGCTTGAGGCCCACGCAGCCGCCCAGGGCAAGCCCATCGCCATCGAATACTGTCTGCATGAGGAGTTCAAAACCCGATCCCGTCAGAGCAAGGCGATCGTGCGCAGCGGCGAGGTGACTCCCTACGCCAACCTGATCCTCTGCGCCGGTGTGGCGTTCTGACATTCTTCAAAGAAGGCCTCTTCAAGGAAGCTGCAAATGAGCACAACCTCCCCCCTCTCACCCATTCTGGAGTTGACCGGGATCGTCAAGACCTTCCCCGGTGTGCGCGCCCTCGACGAAGCGGGTCTGCGGGTCTATCCGGGCCAGGTGATGGCCCTGCTCGGTGAAAATGGCGCCGGCAAATCCACCCTGATGAAGGTGCTGACCGGCATCTATCAGGCCGATGCGGGCAGCGTCAGCTACCGCGGTCAGTCGGTCCACTTCAAGGGCCCCCGCGACTCTCAGGATCAGGGGATCAGCATCATCCATCAGGAGCTGAACCTGCTGCCGGAGTTGTCGATTGCCGCCAATATCTTCCTGGGGCGCGAACCCCGTACCCGTTTTGGCAGCATCGATCACCAACAGCTGCGCGAGCGGGCAAGCGGCCTGCTGGCGCGACTTGGTGTCAAGCATGGGCCGGATACCCGGCTCGGGGATCTCTCCATCGGCGAACAGCAGATGGTGGAGATCGCCAAGGCGCTGTCGTTCGATGCCAGCGTCATCATCATGGACGAGCCGACCGATGCGCTGACCGATACCGAGACCGAGCAGCTGTTCAAGGTTATCCGCGAGCTGCGCGAACAAGGCTGCGGCATCGTCTATATCTCCCACCGCCTCAAGGAGATCTTCGAGATCTGCGATCGGGTCACTGTGCTGCGCGATGGCAAGTGGATCGGCGAGAAGGCGGTGAGCGATCTGGATGAAGACAAGATCATGGGGTTCTAGGGATTTTCCGTCCAAAAACGACAAAGTGCTCTGGAGGCCGCGCCGTCCGTGGCCTCCAGAGGGGT